>MVCY01000076.1 GCA_002049985.1 Candidatus Latescibacteria bacterium 4484_181 | reverse complement strand
CCTTATCTTGTCTCATCCTTTTAAATGCTGACTTATGATGCGGCAAGCTCTCACCTCCTTATCTAAATGTCAGAAATAAACTTCTCTTCTCCCTTTACCCCGGGGTCTCTGACGCTTTGACAAATCAATTCACACTTCGCTCACTTGACCAATCAGGTCTTTGGCAAACAAAAATAAATATAACATCCTTTCTGTTGTTTTGTCAAGTCTTTTCTGAATTTCTGAAGGGGCAGCAGAGACAAGTTCGTCGTTCAAAAACCGCTTGCCTAAAGTTATTCCGGAGGCTACTAATGAATACCAGGCTAAGTCTGCCAGGATATGTCCGCTGAAAAACAGGCCGACACCTATTTTGCCGTACTTCAAAGATTGGAGGAGATACGTCAGTCCCACGGTAAGCCACCAGATGTACCAGAAGGGTGTGCTAGCGGTGGTAACAGCCCCCAAGAGGACAGACGTAGCATGTGTTGTTCTATCTTGGTTAGCAACCACTTGAAGTGAAATAGGTCTCTTGGCGGTACTAATCGTCATCGCCGCTCCCATCCACAGCAGAACCCCTCCACCGGCAATAGCTACGATCTTCAAGAAAGTCGGGCCGATCACAAATTGTGAAAACCCGAAGAAAAAAGCAATTATAAGCACCAATTCCAGGATCCCGTGGCCCAAAACGATCAGGGGACCAGCCACAGCTCCTCTTTTTGATGTCTCAGTAATAGTGACGCTCAGAACCGGACCCGGCACCATAGCACCGGAAAAGGCGAGCAAGAAAGCTGTTACCCATATCTGCTGAAGAGTCAATTTTCCCCTCCTCTCACAAGATAATTTTGCTCAACTATTAAAAAGCAGCAAGACTGTGATTATGAACCAAGTAGAGAATGCAATTTAATGATCAGATGCAATAACCTATGGGATATCTCGAGAAACTCAGCGTGACCGAAAAGGGCTTTTTGTAAACCTATAAAGCTGATGCCAGCGTAAGAAGCAGATTTTTCCGTTACTTGCGAGAACAAACAAGAAACTAGGAGAAAAAGGGCTTCAAATATCAAGACCTTCACGCTCACTGCGGCATTCTTCCTCCGAGAGAGGTGAAGCATTCTGGACTACTTGCGAGTCAGTTAATGTCAGGAACTGAAATGACGGTCATTGTTTAGTGGGGCTCTGGTTTTGTCTGGCATATTCTATTTCAGTTTCTCTTGGGACTCCTTTACCCAATTGCGGTGTTCCTCATAACAGAATCGTATAGATTGAATAAATAGCTTAAGCATTCTCAAGGTTTCCGGACTGGCATGGTTTCTATTTTGCAGGTATCTTCCTCGGCTCCCTCCGTTTTTGATCCCCAATATACGTCTGAAGAATCGGGACAGAATTTTGTGGTGGGTTCAAATCTGCTGAGCCACAGCAATGTCCTTTTGGGTCACGGTTGCATGTCCGCAGTTTTCCCAGCTTACCAAACCTGCATCAGACGGTTTTTCTCATCGCTTCGGTCTGGTTGGAGATAAGTGACCTCTATCTTGCAGAAATGTCACGGCTGCGCACCACTGAACCTTTCTTAGAAAGAATGCAGAGAGCTTCTAGATAATTTTCCAGGCCTGATGTCAATTTTCGAGATGTTTCTCTCCTCGTTCAGAAAATGAGGTTAAGTATCGTTCCCGCCCCCAGGGCAGAGAAGAGCATAATCAGGGTAGACTTAAACATACCTTTTATCCCTAACTCTCTGATTAAAACGACGAAAGTAGCCACACAGGGAAAGTACATTGCCAGCACCACGCAGGCTACCACCAGTTGCCCGGCACTCAGGTTAAGCGGGACCAACATCCCCACAGCCACGTCCTTTCTCAGGAAACCTATTATAAGGGCTGAAACCGCCTCCCGAGGCAAGCCAAGAAGTCCGGTAATCACGGGCGCGGTGACCACAGCTATCCAATTGACAATTCCCAAACTGTAAAGGATATTCATAAATAGCACACCCAAAAGTACCATAGGAATAGCCGAGCTGAGAAACTCCCTCACTCGCATCCATAATTTCTTTACCACGGTATTCCAATAGGGTATCCGATAAGGCGATATCTCAACAAATATCTCGGGACTCTCTCCCTTCAAGACCTTATTGAGTAAGACTCCTAAGCCTATCCATGCCAGGAACAGGGAACCAAAGACCGCAGTTAGATACAGAGGTTGGTCGCCCAACATTCCTATAATCATTGCTATTTGAGCCGTACAGGGCACGGCAATAGCCATAAGAGTGGCAGCGATGAATCTCTCTCTGGTTGTCTCCAGGACTCTGGTAGCCAGGGCCCCAGGCACATTACACCCGATGCCCAGAATCATCGGAATACTGGCAAATCCGTGCAATCCCACCTTGTGCATTAAGCTGTCAACCAATATGGCCAACCGGGGCAGATACCCCAGGTCTTCCAATATCCCGAGGACCAGGTAGAAGGAGAGCACATAAGGTAAGACCATGGCGATGGGGACATAAAGCCCAGTGGTTAGCAGACCAAATGACTGCACAAAATCTATCTCCCCGGAAATGAGCTTTCCGACTAACACATCATGAAGAAATCCTGACGAACCCAGCAGGGAGCTTAAATTCATCATCAGAGGAGCCCAGAACCTTTCGAACAGCGGGTCAAACAGATGCCCTATTAAGCCCTCTCCCATATACCTAATGGCTTTAAAGGTGAAGTATACAACCACTAAGGCGATAGGCAACCCGGTAAGGGGCTTAACTGTGAAATCGCCTACGGTTTCCAACAGCGTGTGATGACGGTGAGTGAGGCTTTGACATTCACGGATAATCTCACCTATCTGTGACCATCTCTCCTCTTTCGTGCGGCTTATGGCTTCCCGAGAGGTCGCCCTTCCCAAGGATAGTACCAGTTCCTTAACGCCCTCGCCAGTGAGTCCTACCGTGGGGATTACTGGGACACCCAGCAGCTTCTGTAATTTTTTGTTATCGATTTTTATTCCTCGATGTCTGGCGTCATCCCACATATTCAGGGCAACCACCAAGGGTTTGCCGCGTT
Organism: Candidatus Latescibacteria bacterium 4484_181; assembly: GCA_002049985.1. GTDB lineage: Bacteria > Latescibacterota > MVCY01 > MVCY01 > MVCY01 > MVCY01. Next base: position 3,845 of record MVCY01000076.1, on the reverse strand, counting down.
CAATAAGGTGTAAGGTGAGATTCAAATTCCTCTCCAGATTAGTAGCATCGACCACATTAATCACCAGATCTGCCTCCTGCAGCATTCTGGTTGCCACCTCTTCTGCCCTGGAGGTGGGCTCAAGAGTGTAGGCGCCTGGCAGATCGATCAGTTCTGCCTTCTCCCCCCTGAACCTCACCGACATTTGGGTTACCCATCAATACTATTTTCATCTAAACTATGCCCCTTTTTGATGCAGTCATGTGCGATTAGCTCCTAACTCCTTCAACAAGATTCTGTTGGCCATTCTTCGACCGATGGCGATTCGGGTGCCGTCCAATTCAATCACTATGGGGCCTCGCAAGGGATGGGCAGCTAGTTTCTGCACAATCTTTCCCCGCCTGATGCCCAAGGAGTCCAAGTGGCTCTGGAATCCTATTCCTCCGGTAATCTCTACCACTTGGCCTCTGCTACCCGATTTCATGTGCAGAAGTGACACAACTTCCTTATCCGACATGTACTCACCTCCTATTTTTAGACAACTCATGTACAATTAGAAAAGGCAAACACCTCCAGAATATAAAAGATTCCTCTTCCAGGGTCAAGCGTTTTGAATTTCAGATGCGAGATCCACACCATCCCACCGTTTAAGATATGGGTCCATGGAAGAAGATTTAGCTCCAAAAGTAGAGATAAATATCACAATCTCCTTGCCAAATTGCATCGAAACGGTTATTTTATATATCTGGAGCGGTCTGTCAGTAAAGGGTATCGAGATTTGTTTGGACACAAGAACACCGCGTGCAAAGTGAAGGATAATCACATGATTATATCTCCTGGTCTTTTAGCAATCTTGTGCTTTTTGTCTCAAAAAGCACCCCAGGCAGTTAAATATTGAGTAACAATTAACTTGAGAAAGAAGGCGTAGAGGATGCGATTCGGATTTCACATCTCCATTTCGGGTGGACTCTCCAAGGTGGCCGAAAGGGCAGCCGAACGCAATTGCCAGACCGTTCAGATATTCTCCCGCAATCCCAGAGGGTGGAAGTACGGGCCACTTTCATCAGAGGAGGCCAAGGTTTTCCAGACTGCACTGAGACGTTTGGATATTTCCCCAGTAGTAGTACATATGCCCTATCTGCCCAATCCTGCCTCCCCTGACGAAGCGCTCTACCGCAGATCAATCGACTCTTTAGCCGAAGAGTTGCGCAGAGCAGACCTGTTGGGTGCTGCCTTTGTAGTAGTCCATGTGGGTAAACACATGGGGAGCCCAGTAGAACAGGCATTAAAAAAAGTAGCCGCAGGAGTCAACCAGGCCCTGCGGAAAGTGGAGACAGAAGTGGTTCTTCTACTTGAAAACACAGCGGGACAGGGCACTGAGATCGGCTACAGTTTCTCTCAAATCAGGGACGTGTTTGCCCGGCTGGAAAATCCCAACCGGGTTGGTGTCTGCCTGGATACCGCACATGTCTTTGAAGCAGGCTACAACATCTCCAGCAAGGAAGGCCTGGAGAACACCCTCCAGGAGTTTGACCAATTGCTGGGCTTCGACAGACTCTGCCTGCTTCATCTCAACGATTCAAAGACCCCACTGGGATCTCATGTAGACAGGCACTGGCACATCGGAGAAGGAGAGATCGGACAGGAAGCGTTTCGCCGGATTATCAATCACCCCAAGCTGCAAGACCTTCCTGGAATTATGGAGACCCCGCCAGGCAGGGCAGAGGATGAGAGGAACATGCAAACGGTTAGAAGCTTGGTTCAAAGCTGAAGAGCGAAAGCTTCTCAGCAGAAAGTAAAGATGCCAATGAGACTGTCCATCAATGGCGCTGGTAAAATGCCTTGTTCCGCCTAACGCGATCTGCAAAGTGCCGCCAAAGCCGGATTTGAGGCACCGATGATATAGGCCTCTAAGTTGGAGAAATAACTGGAGACCAACACTGTTCAGGATCTAGAGAGTCAGTCACAAGGTTACAGTCCAAAGGCGGCTCCTCTTTCTCCCTATGGCTTTTGTCCCTACGGCCCTGGTGCATTTGGAGAAGAGAAAGGATTATACCATGCAGGATTCGAAGTGCCACTCAGAAGACTGCCACGATAGGATGCAAACCCCTGCTGGTGCGTCCCGATTCTCCCCCGATCCGGGACGTCCGAGAGGGAGCTTCCGACAGGCAGTCTGGCTGGTTGGAAACCTGGCCCAGGTGAACGCCGAATACCAGATGAAGATCGTATTACAATCCGGGAATTATGGTGGTCAGTCTCCACTGTTTCAAATCAGGCGTCCCTGCGGAGGCCGCAAGGGGTATCCCGACGGAAAACTGTCGACGTTTCACCTAAACGATTGTAAAGACTTGCGCAGGAGGCACTTAATCACGGTCATCGACTCTATCCAGCACCGGGAGCAATCCCGTTTGGAGACGTGCTTGGTGGTATCATGGCAAACGGATACCAAGGTTTTTCTCGGTAGAGGCCTTTCGGCAGGAGCATTGGAAACAGAGTCCAGATGTGATGTCCCTTAATGCAAAAAAAATACCTTGAAAAGCGCTGTCTGAGCTGCTTTGAAGTAGCTCTGTCTGACAGAAGGGGAGAGATTGTTTGAAACAATGGCACTCAGTTCTGAGGGGCTGGTTAAGACCTATGGGGGGAGAAGAGTAGTAGACGGAGTCAACCTCCAAATAAGGGAAAAGGAGGTAGTGGGTCTTTTAGGACCAAACGGGGCAGGCAAGACTACCACCTTCTATATGCTGGTAGGAATGATTGGGCCCAATCAGGGCAAGGTGTATTTAGATGGAGAGGAGATAACCACCCTTCCAATGTATAAGCGGGCCAGAAAAGGCATCGGTTATCTTCCCCAGGAGTCTTCTGTCTTTCGTAAATTGACAGTGGAGGAGAATATAATGGCTATCCTGGAGACCCTCCCCCTTTCTAGGCAAGAACGGAAGCGACGTCTGAACGAACTCCTGGAGGAACTGTCCCTCTCATGCCTCGCTAAGAGTAAAGGTGATACCTTGTCAGGAGGAGAAAGACGAAGGGTGGAGATCGCCAGGGCCCTGGTTACAAATCCCAAGTTCCTCCTTTTGGATGAACCCTTCACGGGTGTAGACCCTATTGCAGTAGAAGATATTCAGAATGTTGTGTTCGGGCTAAAGCAAAGAGGCATCGGGGTATTGATCACCGATCACAATGTGCGAGAAACCTTGCGGATAACTGACAGAGCTTATATTATGTCTGAGGGCAAGATCCTTAAGTCGGGAACGGCTGAGGAACTGGCCAATGACCCTCAAGTCCGTGAGGTGTACTTAGGAGAAAGATTCAGACTCGACTGATATAGATGCTGGCGCGCTGGGACTGAACGAATAGAGATAGGAGAAATAGCAGAGGTCAGAAGATTAGATGCTTCAACGATTAAACCAGAAATTGCAGCTGCAGCAAAGGCTATCCCAGAGACAGATACACTCTCTTCAGCTTCTCCAACTGCCAGCCTTGGAGCTGGAACAGTTGATAAGACAGCAACTGGAGTTAAATCCATTGCTGGAGGAGCTTCCACAGGAGGAATCAGAAAAACAAGAAGAGAACCTATCTTCGGAGAAGGAATATCTTGCCGATGGGTTTGAGATGGGTTATCCTATGCGCCAGGGGAGAACCCCTGATGAAGAGAGACGTCAGCCGGTCGCTGTCAGCCAGCCCTCTCTGACGGACCACCTGCTTCAGCAACTCCGATTCGCCTTCTCCTCTCCAGAGGAACTTAGAATCGGAGAAGCTATTGTTGGTAACATAGACCCGGACGGATATTTAACCTGTTCAGTCCAGCAGATAGCTTCGGCCCTGAATGTCCCAGAAACGGAAGTAGAAAGGGTACTGAGTACCAT
>MVCY01000075.1 GCA_002049985.1 Candidatus Latescibacteria bacterium 4484_181 | reverse complement strand
CGAACTGCCGGGGGCGGAATATGACTTTTCGACCACTCCGGTTCGAGGGTTGAGAAGATAGATCCTCTCTGTCTGGCTGTCGGCGACAAACAGCCGCCCTCTGCTCCAAGCCAACCCCTGAGGAGATGGGCCGGGTGAAGACAGGGACCGCAGCACTTCGCCGCTATTGGGGTCGATTTTATATATCCGCGCCTGCTTCCAGTCGCTCAGCAAGACCCGATGGACATTCCCCTGGAGCAGGGAAGGAGATGATCGGCTCCCCGGGGAAAGGAGAGGCCGTTTTGCAAAAGGGTATGCTTAGGGCGAAAATTATGAGCAGCAGTACTCTTGGGATAACCTGGCTAGTTCATGTCTCTTCCGGCACGCAGGCCTCCACTGGGCAGACATCGGCGCAGGCGCCACACTCGGTACACAGTCCAGGGTCGATCACATAGATGTCCCCAGCGTCGGTGATCGCCTCCACCGGGCATTCATCCGCACACTGGCCACAGGCGATACACTCCTCCGTTATCTTGTAAGCCATCTATCGTTCTCCCCTGATCAATGTTGGTAATGTCCCTAAGTCATCAAAATAATTCAATGAACTTTCACAAAATACTACAACTGGAGACATAAGCGACGGGATTTCCTTGCCTTACTCAGCCACCTGTCCCTTTTCTTCACAAGAAAAGGGACTAAAAGGAGCGCACTTTCCGTAGGCATAGGCAACAGGTAGGGTTGAATGGCTGAGGCCATAAGCTCTCGGGACAGCAGAATGCGGCTTTGTTTCTTGTGGTTGCTGACGGAAAGCGCAATTTACCGCATCCTACCTCGAGCATCAGTCCTATGGTGCTACATTCTGGCGGCCTAAAGATACATTTTCCAGATTTTTTATGAGAGTCTAATAATCCACTTTCACCATTAACCACTCACCAAGACCGGCTTTTTTCTGTGACTCTGATGTTAAACAGGTCAAAACCCAGCCGTCAAGGATCACTACCCAAATCTCCGCTTATCTCTGTACTGTCTGGCCTGATGCATAAAGGCCTCCAGTCTTACCAACATACTGGCATCCTCCTGTCCGTCATAAGAGGCATTAAGCCAGGGGATGCCGTTGAAGTCCTCCCTGAATCTCTTAGAGACAATAGCTACCACAGTTCCTGGCATACAGGAGAAAGGCATCACATTGATAATGCCTGAAGCCCCTTTTCTTATGTAATCGACCGCTTTGCCGATCGTAAGGATTGCCTCCCCGCCAAAGGAGAAATGCATATAGGGAGCGCTGTACTGAAGTACCTCGGTTGTGCGTGGCTCTTCATTATTTAACAGCAACTTCTTAACCGGCTTCTCCAAACGGTGTTCGTAGTATCTCTGGACCTTCTCTTGGAGGATCGCCTTCAGCAGATCCCGATATTTGCGCTCAGCGGCGCTGTCCTCTTTATATCTTTGAGTGGTGTAGTAGATCCACTCCGATATCGGGGCCAGCCATGCTTCACCTCCCAGGGCTTCAACCCTTCTTATCACATTATCATTGCTGAAGCGGTTGTTGCGCATAAATATCTCGCCCACTATCCCAATGATCGGCTTTCGCTCCCGGCGGTCGATCTTTATCTGTTTGAACTCTTCTGCAATCTGCTTCATAAGCCGGACGAGATTTTTGCCCTTCTCTACCGCCTCGGTCAGCTTAGCCAGAGCTTTTTTGTAGACCCGGTCAGTATCCCCCTGGTTGACCTCGTAGGGTCTTGTCTCGTGCAGCAGTTTCTGTAAGATATCGGTTGCTACCAGTGCTTGCCAGGCCCTGATGCGCAACTTAAGGCTCGCTCCCCCTATGTCTGCATAAGAATTTGCTGAAGTGGGGGAGATGACAGCCACCTGTTTGTGTCCCAGTCTGTCCAAGAAGACCCGATGAATATGGCTGTACTGTCCGAAACGGCAAGGACCGCTGGCTAATGGCATAAAGAAAGCTGCTTTGTCTGGATCGAAGCCAGGTTCTTCTATCTTCCTTAGAAAATCGCCAGTTGTGACGATAAAGGGAAAGCATTCCCTGCCAGTGGAGTATTTTCTTCCCAATAGGAGCGTCTGATCGTAATCGGCCAAAGCCTCAATCGCAAAATGGTGCCTGGAAAGCGCAGAAGTCAAAATTGGCTTTCCTTACGGCTCTGCCAGAGCAACATCCTGCCTTGCGTTCTAGATTTCTCAACTTCTTATTCCGTGTTGGGCGTCTTCGAAAGCCTCGCAACGGGTGATAACCCCGGCATCAGCGGAATGCTCATCAACCTCTAATTGCAGGTAGGGCCTTCCAGCCATCTTCTCTCTGACCAAGTGAGAGATGAAGGAGTCAGGACCACACCGGAAATTAGAGATATAGATCGCATTCAACTGGGGATTCTCCCTGATGAACTGAACGGCACTCAGTATCCTCTGGCCATAATACCAGTACATATTTGGAAATTCATCAGAAACATCAACCTGGTCCAGAGGAAGAAAATCCATTGGAATGGCCAGAACTTCCATATCCAGAAGTTTCTTCGGCAGATTCAGATTGAGACCTCGATCACACCCATTATAGGGGCGGCTGAGAATCACCACTGCCCATCGCTTCTCAGGAAGGTGGGCAAGTATTTCCTCTCCCCTTTTCTGAATGTCGGTGTAGAACTGCCTCTGGGCCTCGTCAGCCAAGCGAATAGCGCTCTGCACCTGCTTGGCCCTCCTGCCCAGCTCTTGACCCAATTCTGTTAATACCTTTTGGACATGCTGCTGGCCGCGCCGGAAGTAGATAGCCGGGAACAATAACATACCCTCTTTCAGGTCCAAAGCCGCCCTGATGGTGTAGGGGATTGACTGAACCAGGGGACAATTGTAACTCTGCGAGAATCTGCAGTCGCGCTCCTCCCGGTTGATGATGCTGGGAAGGAATATGTAATCCACCTCCTTGGACAGCAGGTTCAAAATATGTCCGTGGCATATTTCTATCGGGAAGCACGATTCGGAGGCAATGCTCTCTATCGATGCCTGAATTATCTTCTGATTGGTCGGGTCGGATAGAACCACTTGAAAGCCCAGCTCGGTGAAAAAGGTATGCCAATAAGGAAAGATTTCGTGGAAGAATAGCACCCTGGGGATTCCGATCCTCTCCTTTCCCTTCTCTTTTGGCTCTTCGTACCGGGCCAAGAGGAGTTTTTCCCTTTCAGCGAATAGGTCTGGCAGGCGATCTACCTTCGGATTTTTCTTCTTAATCTCGTACTTTTCGCACCTTGCCCCATAAAATACAGGGGGTTCGCCTTCTATTGTGACTTTCTTTATATTGCACTGATTGTCGCACCCGTTACAGTAGAAGGTTGTGACCTGGTATTTTCGGTTACTGAGGTCGAACCCTTTGAATTTGCTCTTCTGCCAGGTGCGTTCTTCCATTGCTAAGATCGCTGCCCCTATAGCCCCAGTGACATCGTGATGGGGAGGTACCGTTACCTTTTTACCCAGCACCTTCTCAAAGGCAGCTACCACTCCCTTGTTCCAGGCAACTCCCCCCTGGAAGAATATGTTATTCCCAATCCTCTTATCCCCTACTACCCGATTGATATAGTTGTATACGATAGAATAGCAGAGTCCGGCTATCAAGTCCTCTTTGGCCCAGCCCTCCTGCTGGTGGGCAACTAGATCCGACTCCATAAACACCGTACAGCGCTCTCCCAAATTGGCAGGGGTTTTGGCCTGCAGGGCTAAGTTCCCAAACTCCTCGACAATATTGGTGCCCAGCTTCTCTGCCTGTTCCTCCAAGAATGAGCCTGTACCAGCGGCGCAAACCTTGTTCATTTCGAAGTCTACCACTGCTCCGTTGTCCAGACTGATGTATTTTGAGTCCTGTCCGCCTATCTCGAATATGGTGTCGACAGTGGGGTCGATGTGGAGGGCTGCTGTGGCCTGAGCGGTGATTTCGTTGCGCACCACATCTGCGCCGATAAAGTCCCCGATCATATATCGGCCTGAACCAGTGGTGGCTACTCCCAGAATATTCACCTTATCTCCTACCTCTTCGCCTATCTCTTTCAGCCCCTGACGCACTGCCTCAATAGGCCTTCCCGCTGTCCAGAGATAGCGGCGGGCAAGCACATTCTTCTCCCTGTCGATCACCACCAGGTCGGTGCTCAACGAGCCCACATCCACACCCAAGAAGGCATCGGCCTTTTCACCCTCCTTGAGCTTACGGATCTGCAGCTTCGCAGCGCCGCCGGTGCCGTCGTAGCTCAGAGGAGGCAGCCCCTTTGTAGATGTCTTGTGGGCGGAGTTTAGATATCTCTCCGCTGCCTCCAGGCCTCTGAACTTGCCGTTCTTAAACCCGTTTTCCAGGGAGATTAAAACTGCCCCAATAGCCCCCATGGAGGTGAAGTGCTCAGGGATAATCAGCTCCCCTTCTTCAAGCCCCAACAACTTCTCAAATGCTTTGACTACTCCGATATTAGCTGCTACGCCCCCCTGGAAAGCTACAGGTTTTCTGAACTTTTTCCCTCTGGCGATATTGCTCTTGAAATTCCTGGCCACAGCATAACAGAGGCCGGCGACGATGTCATAATCAGGGGTGGCGATCTGCTGCAGGTGAATCATATCTGTCTTAGCAAATACACTGCAGCGTCCGGCAATCCTGGGGGGGGCCTTAGATTTTAAAGCCACCTGTCCGAACTCTTCGATGGACAGCTTAAGTCGGCTTGCTTGTTGGTCAAGGAACGATCCGGTGCCGGCGGCACAAGCACTGCTCACAGCGAAATCCTCTAATCGCGGTTCCCCAGAGCCTCCATCCCTGGTCATTAGCAGAAGCTTGGAGTCCTGCCCCCCCATCTCGATAACCGTTCTTACGTCTGGGTAAAACCGGGCTATGGCTTTAGCTTGAGCGATTACCTCATTGACAAAATCGCCCCCTAAAAGAGAAACAATCAGCCTACCACCTGAACCGGTAGCGGCTACACCGGCTATCTGCTCCGGTGAGTGCCGGGTGAATATCTCTCGTAGCACCCTCACTACTGTGGCAACCGGCTGTCCAGCGATCCTATCATAGTGATCTTCTAAAATCTCTCCTCTCCGGTCTAAAATGACCGTGTCTACACTGACCGATCCAATGTCGATGCCCAGGTATAGCCTTTTGTCGTTCATGTCTTTTTTCAGTGTTATGTTCTCTAATAGGCAGATTTACAATGTGTTGCTTCTATCCTATCTTAGGATTTGGGATCGAATTTGTAAAAGTTACTCTTCACCTGAGCAAATGTCAAGAGAAAAATACGATTCTGTTGAGCGGGTAGCCCAGAAGGGTTACCACCCTGCTGTATATTTTTTGGGCAGATTACCTATGAAAACTTAGAAGCTTGGGGACATCTCTTTTCCCATATTTCCGCAAGAATTTTCACTTGACCACCTAGTGGAGAGTTTAGTGGGGACCCCCTGCGGGCCACCTGCGTCTCAGGATAACATATAACAAGGGATAACCCAAAACATAGCAGGCAATAAGTTCTCCTGTCCCCACGGAGATGACAAATAGGAAGTAAGGGGGGAGTCCCTTAAATACGGGTATCGGAGGCGGCTGGAAAAGCAGTTGCAGATAGGCACTCACTCCAAAGGCATTTACCAAAACTGGCGGCAGGGGAGCCAGCCAGGGCTTTTTCGTTTTGCGGACACAGTGGGTCAAAACGGCAGCAAGTAGGGTACAGAGGCTGCCGGCAAATATGTCCCATGGCCCTAATCCACCAAGCCAATTTGCCAGAAAACAGCCGATAAAAAGCCCCCAGACCGAGGCAGGCATAACATAAGGCAGGACAGTCAGCGCCTCTGATATCCTCACTTGTACAGGGCCATAACTTATAGGGGAAAAGGCAAAAGTCAAGGAGGCATATAACGCTGCAACCATTCCCACCTGTGCTAAGTATTTTGCATTTGTTCTCATTTTAGAAAACGCCATTA
>MVCY01000007.1 GCA_002049985.1 Candidatus Latescibacteria bacterium 4484_181 | reverse complement strand
GATTGCACAGCCGTTGCCTAAAGAGGGTTGATCGACTTTTAGTAGGTCCACGTTGACCTTTTTGGGCATTTTGGGTGATGCTGACGGAAGTAAATTGAGACGATGGCTATCAATCATTGTTGAACCCGAAGGGACGTAGGAGGTGTCTCCGGACACCGCTCAATTTGGGCTCTGGAAAGCTTTCCCACTGAGATTTCTCAATTCGTGAGACCTGTCCTCAGTAAACTGGGTTAAGTTAAGGGGAAAATTTATGAGTTATATCTTCGGCCCGGTTCCCTCGCGGAGGCTTGGTTTCTCCTTAGGGGTGGACCCTGTCCCCTTCAAGACGTGCAGCTTGAACTGTGTCTATTGTCAGTTGGGTCGGACAACCAGGTTGACTACCCGGCGAAGGCGATATGTTGAACCAGACGAAATACTGGACCAGTTGGACGAGGTGCTTGCCCTCGGGCAGCGAATTGACTACATAACCCTCTCCGGCTCTGGAGAGCCGACCCTAAATTCTGGTATCGGTGAGCTGATATCCTCAATCAAAGAGCGCACACAGATACCTGTGGCTGTACTTACCAATGGGACGCTTCTGTTCAGGGAAGGACTTCGCAGTCAACTTCTTGAAGCTGACCTGGTTATTCCCTCCATTGACGCAGTTGACCAAGAAGTCTTTGAGGCCGTCAACCGGCCACACCCGAGTCTTAAAATTGAACGAGTTATTGAAGGGATTGGGGCCTTTGGGGAGATTTTTCCAGGCAAGATCTGGATGGAAGTTATGCTGGTGAAGGGACTAAATGACGATGACAACCAAATCCAGCGAATGGCAGAGGTGCTCCAGTTGCTTAGGCCAGATCGAATTCAACTGAACACTCCGGTGCGTCCGCCCGCAGAGTCCTGGGCAGAACCCCTTTCCAGGAGACGCCTGGAGGATATTTGCCGGAGATTTGGACCGAAGTGTCAGGTGATCGCCGAGTTTAGCCGTAAGGCTCAAAAGGCATATACTGCCGACAGAGAAGAAGCAATCTTGTCTCTTCTCTCCCGGCGGCCTGTCACGGTGACCCAAATCTCGCAGGGCCTGGGGATGCATCGAAATGAAGTGATAAAGTATGTTGAAACTTTGACTAACGAGGGAAAAGTGAGTGAGGAAATACGAGATGGCCAACGCTACTTCCGGAGGAGAATAAGGTGAGAACTCACTTAGAATGCATTACTTGTTCTCTCCTGAACTTTTAGAAACCGCTTGACTGGTGGAATGTGTACCTGATTATGCTGATTGTTCCTCTTGGAATTGTTCAGTTCCACCTACAGGAGGCCTCGTAATTACACGCTTACTGGTTCATATAAACCCGCATCAATTGCGCTCTAACAGATCTGGAATTGCCTAGGTTTTCACTGTACATGAGAGATAATGTATACTATCCCCCGGCGTATCATCATCACAGCGATAGCAGCTAGGAACAGCGAAACTACCTTTGAGATGGCCTTGGTGCCGACAGGGCCAATGAAACTGGTAAGCCGGTGGGCGTTGAGAAAGGCTACAGCGGCCAGAAGCAGGTTCAATCCCAGAGCCACCAGGGTGATGGTTACGCCGTAAATGGGGATAAGCATAAGCAGGGTGGTGAGCACGGCAGGGCCGACAATAAGGGGCACGCCTAAAGGGACGGGCCCGGCAGGGGTCAAAGACCTTCGACGCTCTTTCTCTGAGGAAATGATGTCTGTGATAGATATGACCAGAAGTAAAATTCCTCCGGCCACTTGAAAATCAGCTACAGTGATGCCCAAAAGCGAGAAGATGCCCTGTCCCAGGAATATGAATCCTACACTCACAAGAGACGCTGTCCCGATGGATTGCCAGACTGTCTGTCGAACCTGCCAGGTGGAAAAGCCCTCGGTGAGGGAGATAAATATCGGTAGCACCCCTACCGCATCCATAGCTACAAAGATAGGGATAAGAGCAAGAAACAGGCGTTCAATAAACGGCATGGCTCTTTCTGACTGAATCTATATCCCCAAGACTGCAATTCTACTAAAGGGCCAGTTCTACATTCCTAGATGACCATCCTGCCGAATCGAAAGATTGTGTCCGTTGTCCGCCATTGTTGTATCGCTACGCTGGATACTGTTTTGATTGAATGCCCCGTCCAAAATTGCTCGGTTTCCAAAGACATTACCTTGTGGAGAAGATAGAAGGGAGGCGTGCACAACCCTCGACGCAAAATAGGGCACTCTCTGTGTCCTGATAAGGGTAATTGGCAAACGTCAAAGGACATCGTTATAGTCTGTGATAGATTTGAGAAATTCCCTAAGGATCGTAGCCTTATTGGACATTCTCCAAATGCCCTGTAGGCGTTCCTTCTATGCTATTGCAGTAGGCTCTATTTCCCCAGTTCAGAGTCGCTGTGCGGGACAGGAAGCTTTCAGCGGTTTACAATCTCAATCTTCACCTTAGCTGTTCCGCTGGCCACCAGGCCTATTTTTCTTGCTGCCGCATAGGAGAGATCTAAAATCCTGCCCTCAACGAAAGGGCCGCGGTCGTTAACTCGGACTATTACCCACCTCCCGTTCTCTAAATTCGTCACCTTGATCCTGGTGCCAAATGGCAGGGTGCGATGCGCACAGGTGAAGGCAAACATGTCATACATCTCCCCGCTGGCAGTGCTCCGATTGTGAAAGTCCCTCCCATAATAAGAAGCTATGCCAATCTGGTATACTCCCTTGGAAGGCCTCTCAGTCTGCTTCTGAGTCCCTCGGCTAAAGAAGCGCGGAGTTGGGGTGCAGTGTGAAAGCATAAAAGAGGAGAGACAAAAGACAAAAAGAGGCAGAATCATGGTCCTTTTCAACTCTTCCTTTTTTCTTTCTTCTCTCTTCACTTTCCTATCTCCAGAGTTCCCACTATCTCTGAGATTTTGTCGATGCCCTTGTCCTGGCAGTATTGCTCTAATCCCTGAATAATGTTAGTCATGCACCGGGGATCCACGAAGTTCCCTGTTCCCACCTGAACTGCTGTGGCCCCAGCGATGAGGAACTCTAAGGCGTCTTCAGCCGAGAGGATACCGCCGATTCCCACTACAGGTAAGTTCACCGCCTGGGCCACTTTCCAAACCATAGCCAGGGCCACCGGTTTGATGGCCGGGCCTGAGAGCCCTCCAGTCCCGTTGGCCAGTTTTGGCCTTTTAGTCTCCACATCTATAGCCATGCCCACGAGAGTGTTGATCAGAGATAGGGCGTCGGCCCCTGCGTCCTCGACTGCCCGGGCTACAGAGACAATGTCGGTCACATTTGGGGTGAGCTTGACAACAAGGGGAAACGAGGTCGCCTTTCGAACCTGTGCTACTACCTTTGCGGCTGTTTTAGGGTCAGAACCAAACAGGGCCCCTCCCTGCTTTACATTGGGGCAGGAGATGTTTATCTCCAGCCCATCTATTCTGTTGCACTCGTTTAGTCTGCGGGCGACCTCTACATACTCGGCCACTGTGCTTCCGGCCACATTTACGATGACGGCCGTGTCAAACTCGTGTAGCACACCGAGGGCCTCCACATCTACTAAGTCCGCGTATTCCGTTCCGTATCCAAAAGTGCCAGAGGCGGCCAACACAGGATTTTTCAGTCTGATTCCAGCGAGATTGATCGAAAGATCGGGCGTCATTCGAATATCACCTCGCTGGCAGGGAATACGGGTCCGTCCACGCACACCCTTCGGTAGCCAGAGCGGGTGTTCACAACGCATCCCAAACAGGCACCGAGGCCACAGGCCATACGCTGCTCTAAAGAGAGCTGACAGGGAATACCACGCTGGAGGGCAATTTGAGTAACTTTTTGCAACATCCCTTCTGGTCCACAGGCAAAGATCTGAGGGTTTCCTGCGAAACGATCCAGCCTCTGCATCAACAGGTCGGTGACTGGCCCCCGGTGTCCTTCAGAGCCATCGTCAGTGGCCACCTCAACCGTTGCTCCCCAACACCGCAGTTCTTTTTTGTACAAGACATAATTTTCTGAGGTTGCTCCTATCAGAAAAACCACCCCTTTTCCCTTTTTCTGCAATAGGGATTCAGCAAGGAAGATCAAAGGAGCGATGCCAATGCCTCCGGCTACAAGGATAAACTGTCCAGCCCCTTTTGGAATAGTGAATCCTCTTCCCAGGGGTCCCAGACAATCCAGGCTCTCCTCAGGACGTTTTTGGGAGAGCAATTCGGTCCCCCTGCCCACAACCTGATACAGAATACTGACCTCTGCTTTCTCGGGTTTGGTTCGGTGAATGCTGAACGGCCTTCTGAGCAGGGGATCGCAGAGGGGGCTGATCCGGAGGTGGAGGAATTGACCTGGCTGCGCAATCTTGGCTGCTTGAGGAAGCCTGAGATCTAACAAAAAAATGCTCGTGGCAACCTCAAGGTTCGATAAGACCTTCCCTTCTTCCTGGACGACTTTCATCAGGGGTTCCTGGCGAGTCTTTTGGGAGAGATTTTATTTCCGGCTTCTGTTGGTTCTTTTTGCCGAGGCCCAGCTTTTTTGTGGCAACCTGACCCGCTTGCGTGTCAGGGAATTTTCGAGCCAGGTTTTCGTAAACCTGGTGGGCCAGAAGGGAGTCACCGAGAATGTATTCGTAAGTCCAGGCGATAACGTACTCTGCCTTGGGGACATAGGAGCTTTCTGGATACTGTTCAACTAACCTCTTAAGCCGGGGAAGATAGATTTTGGGTGGAGCGCCAGCCAGTCTAGATCTTTCTGCCTGGAGGAACAGCTCCTTGCCGGGGTCTTCCAGACCCAGCTCCCTTCGGGCTGCGTGAGCATATGTGCTCACAGGATATTTCTGGATCAGTTCCCGAAAGGCCTGGTTTGCACAGACAGTATCCTGGAGACACCTTTTATAAATCCAGCCAATAGCGTAACATGCTTTTGGTGCCAGTGAGCTGCGTGGGAATTGCTCCAATATCCTCTGATATTCTGCTAAGGCAGAATCGGGTCGAGAGAACTCAAATAGGTATAACTCAGCTAAGTGAAGCAATACCTCCGGCGAAGCCTCTTGTACTGTCCGATACTTTTCCAATTTTTCGATATTGGCTGCTCTGGCTTGAGCCAAGCAGACCAGCTCAGGATAGCGATTTTGCTGTTCTACCTTCTTGAAACACTGTTGGGCGCACTGCAGGCTGTCGAGCTTCGATTGGTAGATTATTCCCATGCGGTAGAGGGCGACGGCCGAATGATGGGTTGCTGGATAATCATCAGCCACCTTTTGGTAGTCCTTCAGTGCTTGCGAAAAATCCCCCAATGCCTCGCGGCAGTGGGCGATCTGGAGGCTCAGTTCAGCCTTGTGGGACGCATACTTTCCACTTTTCAGAAGTCTTTTGTAAAGTCCCAAAGCCTTTTGGCTTTGGCCAGATTCCTCAAGACACTGGCCGATCTTAAACCAGGCCGTAAATCTTATCTGTGGGTCAGGGTAAGTTTCAATTGCCCTTCGGAACCATTTGATTGCTTCTGGATATTGTTGTAGGGCCAGGAGGGATTCTCCTCTCCAGTAGAAAATTCGAGCCAGCTTCTTTCGACTGGAGACTTTCTGTTGTGCTTTCTGAAGGACCTCTAGGGCTTCTGAGTAGTGTCTCTGTTCGATAGCCATCTGTGCCCATGCCAGTAGAGCGTCTGTGGAGAACTTGCCGCCTTTCACCGCCAGTGTGCGCAATATCTCTGCTGCTTCGGGGTACGATTGCATCCTCCATAGGCAGAGTCCTCGCCAGTAGCGAGCCTGTTGTACAAATCTACTCTGAGGATAATTTGCCTCAAGCTCTGAAAATTTTCTTGCTGCCTTGGAGTACTCGCCTTTCCGATAGAGAGCCTTTCCCAGAAGCAGTAAGCTGTCGTCTACCCATTTGCTTTTCGGATAGAGGACTAAGAGCTTGGAGGCTTTTTGGATACTCTTATCATAGAGAGCCAAAATGGAAGCTGAAGGCTCTTTTTCGGGGGATTTAAGACGTTCTCTTTCGGCTTGGCGGTAGAAATTTCGGGCGTTGTAAAAGGTGTTGTAATAGGCGCAGCCGAGGGTGAGGAGAATAGGAAGGATGATAAAGCATGGGAGAGCCAATATTTTGAAAGGGTTTGACTTTTGGGGTTTCATTATTCTCAAGTGCATGCTGTGAGAAGAGAGCGGATTGAGTGGATCTCAGAGTGCCGAGGGCCGGAGTTGAACCGGCACGGAGCAAAGCCCCAGCGGATTTTAAGTCCGCTGCGTCTACCAATTCCGCCACCCCGGCAAGTGGAGGCGGCACCCGGACTCGAACCGGGGAATAGAGGTTTTGCAGACCTCCGCCTTAGCCTCTTGGCTATGCCGCCAGTGAGAACTGTCAAAAACTGTCGGAAGCCACTTTTTTCTTTCAATTCCGTTAGCGTTTTAAGTCAGGTTCCAGATGCCGAAATATAAAACAAGGATGCCCTAAAGTCAACCCAAAAATTAGAGCGGGAAACGGGGCTTGAACCCGCGACCGAAAAAGTCAAGTCTTTTTCCTTTTTCCCTGTAAAATTTGCTTGTCACTCACAAGTTAAGACTTAACAGACCAGTAAGTTCCCAAAACTGGCAAAGAGCTAACAGAGCAGCAATGCCCTTAAAGGTTCGTGCTACCCCAGCCTGTTCTCTTGAAGCCCTCTCAGTTCACACTTCTCCACATACTTCTCCGCTAACCGAAGAAACTCGTTCATGTGCTCAGCACTATATGGTTTTCTATCGCAATAAGTTGGATCAATAGACCGGAGAGGCTGAAACTGCTGAAGCACCCAGTGTTTTGCCCCTTCGAGCCATCTGCCTATCTTCTTTATATCCTCCTCGTCCAGCAGTCCGGGAACAATGGTTGTCCTGAACTCATACTCTACCTGACCCCCTTTAATCAACCGAACGCTCTCCTGTATCTTGCCTCTGTCTACTGTTGCTCTCACCACCTCTTTGTATCTCTCTAATGGGGCTTTCACATCCATAGCGAGATAGTCCAGAAGTCCTTTCTGGCAAAGCTTCCGCAGCATTTCCGGGTGGGTGCCATTGGTGTCTATCTTGACCAAAAAGCCTTCTTTCTTAACCTTTTCTAAGAACAGAGGCAGATCAGAGTGTAGAGTGGGCTCCCCCCCGGTCACAGAGATGCCGTCCAGAAACCTCTTGCGGGAATGCAGATGCTCGAGCACCTCCTCTTCGGTTATGTCGGGCATCTGCTGATAATGCAAGACCAACTGCGGATTGTAACAGTAAGGGCATCTAAAGTTACATCCTCCCAGGAACAAGATCGAGACTATCTTTCCGGGATAGTCGATGAGGGAGGTTTTCTGTAAGCCTTTTATAAGCATCTTTTATCTCGCTTAGGGTGGAAGCAGCTTCCACCGGATGTCCTCGGTTGTCGAATAGAAGCACGGTAGGAGTGGAGCGGACATCGTATTTTCGCGCCTCTTCTAACCCTTGTGGGGTTCGGGCGTCGATGTTTTCTCCTGGCAAATCCAGTTTTTCCACGTATGCCTTGGCCAGGGAACACTGGGGGCACCTGTCAGAAAAGAAAAATTTATAACTTTGGATCAAGCTGGAGCCGCTCTCAGGTTTGCCCTCCGATGCTGGTCTGTGCTCCAAGGAGGAAGTTAGCTCGTCTACCTCATACTCTAGCCGTTGTCTGAGCTCCTCCTTTTTCCCCACATTCCAGTTCACCACTGGACGGTAATATCCTACCACCCGCGAATAGACCTCTGTCGGCTGATGGCAGATTGGACATTCTGGCTGCTCTCCTTTCAGGTACCCGTGGGTTCTACAGATGGAGAATGTGGGAGTGATGGTGATATAAGGTATTCTGAAATTGGAGACAATCCTTCTTATCAAGTTTTTGCAGGCCTGGCCACTGGGCATTCGTTCTCCCAAGAAGACATGGAAGACTGTCCCCCCCGTATATTTGGCCTGCAGCTCTTCCTGGTGCTCTAAGGCCTCGAAGATATCGTCTGTCTTTCCCACCGGCAGCAGAGTGGAGTTGGTGTAGTAGGGCACCTGCTCTCCGGCGGTGATTATGTCGGGGAACTTCTCTTTATCCAGCTTGGCCAGACGATAGCTTGCCCCCTCAGCAGGGGTTGCCTCTAAGTTGTAAATATTGCCGGTCTCCTCCTGAAAGTCCTGGATTCGGTTGCGCATAAAATCGAGCACCTGTAGCGCCAGCTTTTTCCCCTCCGCAGTGGCAATATCCTTGCCCAGCAGGTTCAAACAGGCTTCGTTCATTCCAATAAGGCCAATAGTGGAGAAATGGTTATCCAGAGTGTCTAAGTACCGTTTGGTGTACGGGAGGAGTCCCTCCTCCATATTTCTCTTCACCAGCTTACGCTTGATCTCCAGGGAGTTCTTGGCCAAGGCCATCAATCGATCCAATCGCTGAAAAAACTCCTCTTGACTATTGGAGAGGTATCCTAAGCGGGACATATTTATGGTGACCACACCTATGGAGCCGGTTGACTCTCCAAAGCCGAACAGGCCCCCTGTCTTTTTCCTCAGCTCCCGCAGGTCCAGTTGCAGACGGCAGCACATTGAGCGCACATCGCCGGGATTGAGATCCGAGCGGATGAAGTTCTGGAAGTAAGGGAGGCCATATTTTGCCGTCATCTCAAACAAAAGTTCGGCATTTTTATTATCCCAGTCGAAATCTTTTGTGATGTTGTAAGTAGGGATAGGGAAGGTGAAGACCCTTCCGGTCATATCCCCTTCGGTCATCACCTCTAAGAAAGCCTGGTTGATCATATCCATCTCCCGCTGGTAATCCCCGTATTTTTCGTCGATCAGTTGGCCTCCGACGATGGCGTGCTCTTCCCTCAGATCCTCAGGCACTGTCCAGTCAAAGGTGAGGTTAGTGAAAGGGGTCTGGCCTCCCCAGCGGGAGGCGACATTGAGGCTGAAGACAAACTGTTGGATGCTCTGCTTCACTTCGCTGAATTCCAAGGCGTCCTTTCGCACAAAAGGTGCAAGGTAGGTATCGAAGGAGCTGAATGCCATTGCCCCTGCCCACTCGTTTTGCAAGGTTCCCAGGAAGTTGACCATCTGGCCTAAGGCCGTCTCCAGATGCTTCGGCGGAGCAGAGCCGACCTTATTGGGCACTCCGTTAAACCCTTCCAGCAGTAGTTGTCTCAGGCTCCAACCGGCGCAGTAGCCAGTGATGCCCATACCCAAGTCGTGGATGTGGAAGTGGCCGCTTCGGTGGGCATCGGCTATTTCTGGAGGATAAACCTCCTCTAAGGTGTAGTTAGCTATGGCAGCTCCAGCAGCGTGCATCAGAAGGCCGGAGAGGGAGTAGTCAGAGTTGCTGTTCTCGTTAACCCGCCAGTCAGATTGGTTCAGATAGTCGCCGATAGTCTCCCGGATATCCATCATCACGCTTCTCTGACGTCGGAGCTTTGCTCTCTGCGCCCGGTAAAGGATATAGGCCTTGGCCGTCTCCGCCTGCCCATTCTCAATAAGGACCTTCTCCACTAGATCCTGGACCTCTTCCACCGCAGGTACTCGTCCGTCCCGATAGAAAATCCTCAGAATAGAGACCACCTGGTCGGATATGCTCTGGGCGACGGTGCGGTCATTCCCCCCCACGGCCTGGATTGCCTTGAATATCGCATTGGTGATCTTCTCCTGGTCAAACTTCACCAATCGGCCGTCGCGCTTGCGAATCTGGGAAATCTCACCTTCTGAACTTTTAGTTTCCATCTCGTCCTCCTTCTGTTGCTACAAATAAATTTAACACCGCAAAGAGTACTTGTCAAGAAAAAAATACTATATATCGTGGGATTTTTTTTGGGCACCACAATCTGTTGTGTTTCTAGAGTGCCATATCAGGCTGCATGGGAGGGCCAGTTTGAGGATTGCCTAAAAAATCTTTGACGCTCGTGGCTAAATGTAGTATATATTTATGTACCCACTGGAACGGTGACAACCGCTAACTGTTTGCGGAGAAGGAGGAATCTGTGTTTACTCCTGTCTATTTAGCCCTATATGCTGAAATGCACTATACGTTCCCTCACTGCCCCAGTTTTCTGAAGAGGCGGCAGCCAGAGATACTTGCCGATGCCCCCTTTCGGGTTGAACCATCGAGGCAGTTGCCCGTTTTATGTTTGATTAAAGACGCCAACCTCTACCCCATCTGGTTAGAACGGGTGTCTGTGTGTGTTAGATACAGTTCTGGCCGTTCACAGGTGGTATGTTTCCCAATAGGGGAGAGGATAGAGAGCCTCATCTGGCACAGGGTGTTTGCCATAGATCCGCTGGAGACAGGAGTGGCGTCTGTTGATGTTGAACTGTCGTTTCGGGACAAAAAGAGGAACCACATAGTTCGGAACGACAACTATCGTCATACCAGCCATGCCCCGCTCCTGGTGCAAATAGCCTCCCAACCTCTTCCTCAAAGCCAGGGGTGGTATTATGGGGAGGCACACTTCCACAGCATATACACCTCTGATCAGGTAGAGTTTGGTACTCCTGTGGCTGCTGCCGTGCAAATGGCGCAGGCTATGGGATTTGGTTGGATAGCAATTACCGACCACTCGTACGACCTGGATAACTATCCTGGGGATCCAATAAAGAACAGCCCTGCGCTGCCCCTTTGGGAGCAGTTGCGGGCGGAAGCAGCAGAGTTGAATCTAACGACTGAAAATGTTGCGGTTTTGGTGGGCGAAGAGATCTCCTGTAGCAACAGGTGGGGAAAGAATATCCACCTGCTTGGATATGGCATCGAGCAGTTTATTCCTGGCTCAGGTGACAGTGCGGAAAGACTGTTTAAGTTTCCACCGAGCCTGTCTCTTGGGGAGGTACTTTCCAAAGTGGAGGCCCAGGGTGGTGTAGCTTACGCGGCCCATCCCTGTGCGATGACGCCTCTGACGCAGAGACTGGTCCTTCGGCGCCGCAGCTGGGAGAGGGCCGATTTTGAGGAGCGTGGACTGAGCGGTCTTCAGTTCTGGAACGGCTTCAAGGATTTAGGTTTTTTTCGGGGCAAACAGAGGTGGATTGAGTTGCTTTTGGCAGGCAGACGAATCTTCGCCCTAGCTGGCAACGACGCCCACGGAGATTTCAACCGATCCCGCCGCATCAGAATCCCTTTCTTGAAGATAGCTGAAACCAACCACAATTGCTTCGGGAAGGTCCGTGCCTGCGTGTTGGTGAGGGGAAAGCTGAGCGAAAAGACTGTTCTGGAGGCCCTCCGTAGCGGACGCTCCATCATCACTGATGGCCCATTTGTGGTCTTCCAAGTTCATAATAACCAGGGAGAAAAAGCTGAGATAGGAGAAACTCTAACCGGCAAAAGCTTTACCCTACATATGGAGGCAAAGACCATTGACGAGTTTGGAGAATTTGAGAAAATAGAGGTATTTCAAGGGATTCTGTCTAAAAGAGAAGAGCGCAAGATCAGAGTTTTCAGAAGGCCTTGTTTCCACTTCACCAGCATACCCAATCTGAAGATAGAAGAACCGTGCTACTTCCGAATTGAGGCACAGACCAGGAAGGGCAATCTCTGTATTACAAACCCGATTTGGGTTCAGCCGATTGTTTGAGTTCTTATTGGGAGATTCAAAGGGTCCATTCTTAGGCTATACCGGCTTTTCTCAAATTTTTCCCTTGTCTAAGAAAAGAAAAGTTATTAAATTAATATCCATTGGCAAATTTCAGAACAGTAATTATTACCCTTATATGGGACCTGTTCACGGTAAGCCTTGTGAAACCAGCGATTAGATTCTGACTTTTATCCCATAACTTTTTAGGTTTTTCTTCTGTAGTGCGGGCGATCCAATTCGTTCACCTGTCAAATTCTATCTTTCTCTACCCAGAAGAGTAGTGTAGAAAGTCCCCTACAAATTTCCCTTTAGGTCGTTGTCTATACCCCAAAAGGGGTTCCTAGATTTCTTAAACAGCGTGTAGAGCCGGGATTTTGTCTCAGCCGTCGGATGTCACACTAGGGAGGAGGGATGGAGAGAGAAATCCAGGTTGGACTGATAGGTTTGGGAACAATAGGGCGGGGTGTTGCCAGATTGCTTCTGGAACGCTCCGCAGAGCTCTGCTACGGCAGGGGATTTGATCTCGAGTTGGTCAGAATTGCCGACCTAGATGTTACTACCCCCAGAGGGATTGAGCTGCCCGGAGAGATTTTGACCACAGATGCCTATGAGATAATCGACGACAGCCGCATTTCTGTTGTAATTGAGCTTATCGGGGGCATAGAGCCCGCTAGGACATACATTCTTAGTGCTCTGGAAAAAGGGAAAAGTGTGGTCACCGCTAACAAGGCCGTGCTTTCCCAACACGGGAAGGAACTTCTGCAGGCGGCAGAGAAAAACGGCGTCCTTCTGTTCTTTGAAGCCAGTGTCTGTGGGGGTATACCCATAATCCGGATCCTCAGGGAAGGGCTGGTGGCCAACCGCATAGAGAAACTCTACGGGATACTAAACGGTACGACAAATTATATCTTGACCAGGATGGCTCAGGACGGAAGTAGCTTCCAGGGGGCTTTGCGCCAGGCCCAGCAGAGGGGATATGCCGAGGCTGATCCCACCTTGGACATCAGCGGTCAGGACGCCGCTCAAAAGCTCTCCATTCTGTTGAGGGTCGGCTTCAACGCCTCCATTGGGGTGGAGGATATCTTCTGTGAGGGGATTGAAAAGGTCGCTCCTCAGGACATAACATACGCCAGAGAGCTGGGCTACACTATTAAATTGTTGGCAATTGCCAAACGATTAGAGACTCGGATTGAGGCCCGTGTTCACCCGGTACTTATTCCCTCCGGGACACTCCTGGCAGATGTGAGAGATGAGTTTAATTCTGTGGAGCTTACTGGCGATGCCGTGGGCACTCAGATCTTCTACGGGAAGGGTGCCGGTGAGATGCCCACGGCCAGTGCAGTGGTGGCCGATGTGATTGAAATAGCCCAACAAAATATCCGACAGTCCCTGCCCACTGTAAACCAGATGCTGCCCGCTGATGAACGACTCACACTTCTCCATATGGAGGAAGTGGAGACACCTTACTATTTTCGTTTCACCGTGATAGATAAGCCGGGAGTTTTGGCTGAGATTGCCCGCCTGCTGGCCGTAGAGGGCATAAGCATCGCCTCCGTTATCCAGAAGGAGAGGCGCCAGGGAGGAGCTGTCCCGATTGTGATGATGACCCATCGGGCCAAAGAGAAGGCGATGCGCCTGGCAATTAGCAACATCGACCAGCTCCCAGTGGTGAAGGCTCCCACTCAGGTAATCAGAGTGGAGGAGGTCTAGACCAGAATTTGTCCATAAACTGGAAAGAGGGAAAATAGGGGATTTGAAAGATGAGGAAAGGAGATTACTGTGGTCTGGAGGGGAGTGATTGAGAGATACCGAGATTATCTGCCTGTAACAGAGAAAACCCCTGTGATAACCCTTTTGGAGGGCAACACCCCACTTATCCCTGCCCAGAATCTTGCAAAAGAAATTAACTTGAAGATAAATCTGTTCTTCAAGTACGAGGGGCTCAATCCCACTGGTTCATTTAAGGACCGTGGGATGACCGTGGCTGTCTCAAAAGCGGTGGAAGAGGGTGCGAAGGCGGTTATGTGCGCCTCCACGGGGAATACCTCCGCCTCGGCAGCTGCTTATGCCACCCGGGCGGGGATTAGAGCAGTGGTGCTTATTCCCCAAGGGCACATCGCTCTGGGGAAACTAGCCCAAGCGATGATTGAAGGGGCAAAAGTGGTGGCTGTGAAGGGAAACTTCGATGATGCCTTACGGTTGGCAAAGTATATCACTGAGCACTATCCTATTACATTGGTCAACTCTATTAATCCTCACCGCATAGAGGGGCAAAAAACGGCCGCTTTTGAGATATGTGACCACTTAGGGGGGATGGCTCCCGACTACCACATTTTGCCGGTGGGAAACGCTGGAAACATCACTGCCTATTGGAAAGGTTATCAGGAATACCATCAAGCGGGGAAGAGCGACCGACTCCCCAAGATGTTGGGCTTTCAGGCTGCTGGGGCTGCTCCTATCGTTCTGGGCCACCCGGTGGAGAAGCCGGAGACCATAGCCACTGCCATCAGGATTGGCAATCCTGCAAGCTGGAAGAAAGCAGAGCTGGCACGTGACCAATCTGGTGGCTTGATCGACACCGTCACCGACGAGCAGATCTTGGAAGCCTACCAGATGGTGGCCCGTTATGAGGGGATATTCTGCGAGCCGGCTTCGGCTGCCTCGGTGGCTGGACTGATCAAACTGGCACAAAGGGACTTTTTCAAAAAAGACGAGACGGCCGTCTGTCTGCTCACCGGACACGGGCTAAAGGACCCAGACCGGGCCATCGCCGTGGCCCAAAAGCCGGTAACGGTAGAGGCAGAGGCCGAGGCAGTGCTGACAGAGATAGGACTTTAGCACACTGATGATCACAAATAGGGGGAAAAGGTGTTGTATCCAAAATTGTGAGGAGCGAATTTGAAGTACGCAATCCTGATAGGCGATGGAATGGCCGACTACCCCATAGCGGAACTGGGGGGCAGGACACCCCTGGAAGAGGCTCATACCCCCAATATGGACTATATTGCCCACAACGGCATCGGTGGGTTGGTGAAGACTATCCCCGATTCTCGTCCACCGGGAAGTGATGTCGCCAATCTAGAGATTTTGGGCTATGACACCACCGTCCATTACACCGGACGCTCTCCCTTAGAGGCAGCGGGGATGGGGATAATCCTGGGCTCTGACGACGTGGCATTCAGATGTAATTTGGTTACCTGTCAGAACGGCAAGCTTGTGGACTACAGCGCCGGGCACATCAGCACCCAGGAAGCCTTCGAACTGATCGAGCTTCTTTCGGACAGACTGGGAACAGAAAGGGTGAAGTTTCACCCCGGTGTGAGCTATCGCCACTTGGTAGTCATCAAAGATGGGCCAGAGAGACTTTGCACCACACCCCCACATGACATCACCGGCCAGCAGATTGATGAGCATCTTCCCCGGGGTGAAGGGCAGGAGTTGATTAGAAGGCTTATGTTCAATTCTGTAGATGTTCTAAACACGGCAGAGCTTAACCGCAGAAGGCTTTCTCAGGGGAAGCTGCCGGCGAATATGATCTGGTTGTGGGGACAGGGGCGGAGCCTGAGACTCCCCTCCATAGGGGAGCGTTTCGGCCTGGCCGGGGGGGTTGTCTCCGCAGTGGACCTGGTGAAGGGCATTGGTATGGCTGCGGGTCTCAGGGTGATCGATGTCCCCGGCGTCACCGGCTATTTAGACACCAATTACTCAGGCAAGGCCCAATATGCCTTAGATGCCCTTCGTGAGTTGGACCTGGTCTATGTCCATGTGGAGGCACCGGATGAGGCAGCTCATAGTGCAGACTTGAGGGCAAAACTCCAGGCGATTGAACAGTTTGACCATCTGGTGGTCGCAAAGATGTTAGAAGGCTTGTCCAGCCTCGGCCAGTTCAGGATTATGGTCTTGCCCGATCATCGCACTCCACTGACAGTGAGGACTCACACGCGGGAGCCAGTGCCGGTGGCCATCTTCTCTGAGAATATTACTCCAGATGATATGTTGGCTTTCAGTGAAACAGAGGCAGAGAAAGGAAGTTTGAGGATTGAAAGAGGGCACCAGTTGATTCGGCAATTCATCGATTTGGAGGAGTAGATGAATCTCATAGTTCAGAAATACGGGGGCACGTCAGTGGCTACGCCTGAGCTAATCAAAAGGGCAGCGCTGCGGATTGTCTCCCTGAAGAAGAAAGGCTATGATGTAGCAGTGGTGATTTCAGCTATGGGTGACACCACTGATCGACTGCTTAATCTGGCGACCAAGATTACCGATCGGCCCAGCGGACGGGAACTGGATATGCTGCTCTCCTCCGGTGAAAGGGTAGCAATGGCCCTGTTGTCGATGGCCATAAATTCTATGGGATTTCCCGCCATCTCCTTCACCGGCTCCCAGAGCGGTATTGTAACAGATACTGTCCACACCAAGGCCAGGATTAAGGCCGTTCGCCCCTATCGGGTTCAGGAGGAGTTGAAGAAGGGGAAGATAGTCGTAGTGGCTGGATTTCAAGGTGTAAGCCCAGAGCATGAGGTTACGACTCTGGGCAGGGGTGGGTCAGACACCACAGCAGTGGCACTGGCCTATGCCCTGGGGGCCGAACAGTGTGAGATTCTGACCGACGTGGATGGTGTATACACTGCTGACCCGCGAATTGTCCCCAGAGCGAGAAAACTGGATGCTATCTCCTACGATGAGATGCTTGAGCTGGCCAGCTCCGGGGCCAAGGTACTGCATACCCGCTCGGTTGAACTGGCCAAGCAATACAAAGTACTGCTTCACGTCCGTTCCAGCTTCAATGAAAATCCAGGCACGATAGTAAAAGAAGAGGAGAAGCAGATGGAGGAGATTTTGGTAAGAGGAATAGCCTATGACGACAGTGAGGCCAAGGTGACCATTCGAGAGGTTCCCGACCGTCCTGGCGTGGCAGCCCGAATATTTGGCTCCCTTGCCCAGGCTAATATCAACGTAGATATGATCATTCAGAATGTGAGCGACAGCGGCACCACCGATATGTCTTTTACTGTGCCTGAATCGGAGCTGCTCCAGGCCTTAGGGTGTATTGAGAAATTAAGAACTGAGATGGAATTCAAAGACGTGGTGGCCGATAATGACATCGCCAAGGTATCTATTGTGGGACTGGGGATGCGGAGTCACTCTGGAGTAGCCGCCCGAATGTTTCAGGCCCTGGCAGAGAAGGGGATCAACATCGAGATGATCAGCACTTCGGAGATAAAGATCTCCTGTGTAGTGCGGAGACCAGAAGTAGAAGAGGCAGTGAAGGCTCTACACAAAGCCTTCGAACTGGAATAGTACGACAGGAGGTTGCAGGGGTATGGGATATAATGTAGCTATTGTTGGTGCCACTGGAGCCGTCGGGCAGGTGATGCGACAGATCCTGGAGGAGAGAGATTTCCCGGTGGAGAGGCTGAGACTGTTAGCCTCTGCTCGCTCAGTCGGAAAGAGATTGCTTTTCAAAGGGGAGCAGATTCCTGTAGAAGAATTGAAGGAGGGCAGTTTCAGAGGGATTGATATTGTGCTCTCCTCGGCAGGCAGCGCAGTCAGTCGCTGGTTTGTCCCCTGTGCGGTGAAGGCTGGAGCGGTGGTGATTGACAACACCAGCGCCTTCAGAATGGACCCGCAGGTGCCGCTGGTGGTGCCTGAGGTGAACCCGGAGGAGATCAAGAAACATAAAGGAATCATCGCCAACCCTAACTGTTCCACCATTCAACTGGTGGTGGTGCTGAAGCCACTGCACGATGCGGCTGGGGTGAAACGGGTGTGCTGAAGCCACTGCACGATGCGGCTGGGGTGAAACGGGTGGTGGCCTCCACCTACCAGGCAGTCTCCGGCGCCGGACTTAAAGCCAGCTTCGAACTGAAAAGACAGTCACAGGCCGCGCTAAACGGCCGGAACGAGAAAAACGAGGTATTTCCTCATCAGATTGCCTTCAATGTTCTGCCTCAAATCCCCCAGAAGAATGCCTTCGGCCCAAATGGGTACACCGAGGAAGAGATGAAGATGGTCAATGAGACCAGGAAAATAATGGGTGACCAATCCATCAGGATTACAGCCACCTGTGTTCGGGTGCCAGTGTT
>MVCY01000074.1 GCA_002049985.1 Candidatus Latescibacteria bacterium 4484_181 | reverse complement strand
CTGACAGGAAAATACCTTGAGAATGACCTAGAAGAGGCTGTCCAGAAGGTCCCAGAGGAGCTTCATGGCTCCTACGCCTTTGCTGCCATAACGGCAGAAGAACCGGATAAGATTATTTTGCGCCAGAAAAAGGATTACGCTGCTTACTGGGTTGCAGGGCGGGGGAAACACCCTGGCCTCTGATATTCAGGCTCTTGTCTCTCACTCTCAAGATATGTTACCTGTAAAAGACGGAGAGATTGAAGTGGTCATACTGTAACAAGGCAACGCAGGTGGAGTGGAAACCAGGGATGATAGATAAGGATAGATTCCCAGCTTCACGTCAAGAGGAATACACCAACAAGCACAGGCAGTAGAGTCAATGCTTAAGAAAAAAGCGGGGTTAACCGTTCTACCTAATTTGCAATAATAAACCGTGATTTGGTTAAGGTCAGCAGGATAGTCATCCAGTCTGTGGGACTTGCTGGCATGTAAAGCTAATCGTAAAGCATCTACCGCAGAACTGCTTTTGAGCGCCAACTCAAATAGATATTTCTTTGCACCTTAGATATCGAAACCAGTCATTGATGGGCAGACTGTAGTGACGGGGATAAGGCAATCCGATGAGCCGGCCGATATCTCAGCCGGCCTGAAAGAAAAGAAGGCGAAATTTGTCAAGATTCTGTCTGTTTTGAATCTCATGGGTAGCAGTATGACCAGAGAGTCAGACAGGGTGATATATATCCATGGCGCTCAGAAATAGAAGCAGCCTACATCAAGGCATATATGGCGGAGATACCTACTTGTATCAACTTACTATTTCTCTTGCACGCATGAAGTGACCAACAACCGATGAGCAGGCTGAGAAAATTCTCGATGAACTGGATGTCATGCCGAGGAAATGAGAAAGATTTTGATCCCAAAAGAAAGCAGTACGCAAGTGTGCACAGAACTAATACAGCACCGGGAGTTTCCTCTTTTCCTGACCGAGGGTTTAGTTACCCCTCTGACTTAATGGTTGCCCTTAAGGCTGAAGAAACCAAATATATCTATTCCGCTGGGCATCCTGCTGGAGAGATGAACCAGAGCCCATTGGCTTGGCGGATCAGGGTTGGTCGTATTCTATGTGGTAGCCAAGTCAATCGCATACAGATCGACGAGATCAGAGACAGAGGAGATAAGGTCATCGCCATAGGCACTGAGGGAGACAAAGCCGTTTCCACCAGGACAGATAATGTACGCTACATTCCCGAAGTGAATGAGTAACTTTCTCCTATGTCGGCTGGCTCACTGTTGCACCTGCTTGTCTATCCCACAGCGACCCTCCATGGCCGTCATGCGGACAAAAGCGCAAACTTAGCTAATGGCGTGACAGTTGAATAAATTCCGCTTTGATTTCACTTCATTGAAATCCCATCCTTACATCGCCAGGTCGCGCTTTTCAAGAATACAAAGGAGGATGTAGACCGATGAAAGATACGGACATCTTGAAAGTTGTCAGAGAGGCCATAGGGACTTCGGAACTGATCAGGAGCGTATCTGCTGTTAAACAAGTACCTAACGGTGCCCAAAGATCTGCCACTGGTGGGGCCAAAGCCCTCCCGCTCTCAGAGGCTGTAATCGCCGAACTGGAGAAAAACGGCAATGTCGCCGAGGATTGGAAAAAGGTGAAAGCCGTTGACGGTTTCAATCCCAGTCGGGTGAGAAACTCCTTCTTTTATGGGGATATCGTTCTGGGGAGGTTTGACGGAAAAGTTAAAGTAGCAGAGGGGGCCGAACTTCCCACCGGGATATACAACAGCACCTTGACCGATTGCTGTGTTGCAAGCAACGTGCTGGTGTGTGATGTGAAACTGCTATCAAATTATGTGGTAAAAGAAGGGGCTGTCTTATTCAACAACGGCCTGGTCTGTACAGAAAGGGGAGCGACATTTGGAAATGGGGCGGAGCAAAAATAGCAACTTCCAGAGCTGATAAGAAACTCCTCAGAGAATACAACGAAGCGGTGGACAGCTATGTCGACGCAGTGACATCTGAAAAAGGGCTGATTGAACGAGGGGCTGTTATCAAGAACACCAGAAAGGTTCTCAACACCTATGTTGGTTCTTATGCTCTCATAGATAACGCCACTGCTCGATGGCCATAGTTGACACTTCGGCGTTGACAGAGCACTCCCATGTGGAGAGGCACGGCAAGGTTACCCAGTCCATACTCGGCCCCAACACCGGTGTGGCTGAGGGTGAGGTAACGGCCTCGCTGCTGGGTCCATTCGTCGGTTTTCACCATCAGGCCTTGCTGATAGCCGCCTTGTGGCCCGAAGGGAAGGGGAATGTGGCCTACGGAGCAAATATAGGGAGCAATCACACCTCAAAGGCCCCTGACCAGGAACTTTGGCCGGGAGAGGGCGTGTTCTTTGGACTGGGAGTAAACATAAAATATCCTTCAGATTTTACCAGGGCCCCGTATTCGATCTTCGCTATGGGAGTCAATGCCTTGGCACAAAAATTGACCTTCCCATTCTCCCTGATCAACACCCCTGCTGCTGTCTACAAGGGCGTATCGCCGGCCTACAACGAAATCAGACCAGCCTGGCTGTTGACTGATAACATGTATACCTTGAGGCGAAACGAGGAAAAGTTCAAGAAACGGAATAAGGCCAAGAGGACAACCTTTGACTTTGATGTGTTCCGACCCCACATCGTGGATTTGATGATAGATGCAAGAAACAGACTCCTCGAAGTGACAGAAGTGAAAGACCTCTATACTGATAAAGACATTAGAGGGTTAGGCAAGAACTACATGCTGGAGGAGAGCAGGCTGAAGGCGATTGAGGCGTACACATTTTACATCAAATATTACGCACTTTTGGGATTGAAGAGAAAGGTGGAAGAACTTCTGGATTCTGGTTCAAAGGAGCAGATAGCTGATCTTATCTCCAGGCCGAGCAGCGACTTGAGGTGGGAGCACCAGAGGAGAATTCTGAAGACGGAGCTGAGGGGCAACGACGTGGCAGAGGGGCTAAGGCTGCTGGCCGAGATGCAGGAGAAGGTCGCCCGCGATGTGGAAAAGTCAAAGGAGAAAGACGATCGACGAGGCTGCAGAATAATCGACGATTATGAGGTGGTCCATCCATCAGCATCCAATGATGCGTTCGTTTTAGATACATGGAGGCAGACAAGAAAGATGCAGAACCAGATAGAAGAGCTATTAAGCAAACTGTGACTGAGATGTTGGTAATACGAACCATTGTTTTGCGACTGATCAGTTAAAGCACACTTTTCGTCTGCCCTGATTTAAGAGATCAACCTTGAATAGGCACAATTAGACAAGCTATCTGAAACCTATCCGGAAGGAGGAGAGACTATGGTAAAGGTTGGCATTGTGGGAGCAGGATTCATGGGGCAGATGCACGGAAGTGTCTATGCCCTTTTGCCGGAGACAGACTTAGTGGCGGTAACTGACCTCCAGGAAGAGACTGCACGAAAGGTGGCAGAACCACAGGGAGCGGCTGTTTATACCGATTTCTCTGAAATGGTGGCAAATGAAGAGCTGGATATGATCGACATCTGTCTGCCTACTTATCTGCACTGTGATTACACAATCAAGGCAGCTCGGGCCAGAAAGCATGTGCTCTGCGAGAAACCTATCGCCTTGAATTTGGAGGAGGCAGACAAGATGATCAGGGCTACCGAAGCCGCCCGGGTTAAGTTTATGGTCGCTCACTGTATCCGTTTCTGGCCCGAGTATATCTACTTGAAACAACTCACCCAGGAGGGAACTTTTGGGGAACTGAGGGCTCTCTCCTGTTCAAGGCTCAGTCCTCCAGTGACCTGGACCTGGGAGGACTGGATGTCCGATCCCCAGAAAAGCGGCAGCGCAGTGATGGATCTGCACATCCACGATGTGGATCTCATCCTCTATCTGATGGGCAAACCTTACTCTGTCTTTGCCGAAGGTATCAGAGACGCACACGCCTGGAACCATATCTTCACCGTCTACAACTACGAAGGGAAAAAGGCTGCTATGGCCGAAGGAGGTTGGAGAACCACCTCAGAATTCCCATTCAGTATGGCTTTCAGAGCATACTTCGAAAGGGGTGTAGTGGAGTTCAATTCAGCCAGGCAGCCCAGCCTCACTGTCTATCCAGAAGGGCAAAAGGCCTATTCCCCCCAGATTGAGAAACCCAAGGTCCAAGGAGGGAGAGAAACTGCTGGCAATATTGCGGAACTGGGCGGGTATTTCAACGAGATCCAATACTTCGTTGGCTGTATCCTCGAAGACACAGACCCCAGTGTCCTCACCCCCGAGGATGCTCGCACCAGTTTGGAGATAGTGTTAGCAGAGATAAAATCAGCAGAGACGGGAAGAGAAGTGAAGGTTTGAAGACTGAGGCTCTTATGACTCTCTGATCGATCACAGCAGAGGAGGTGTAGCCAGATGAAGAAAAGCATCAATCAGTGGTCGTTCCCCAGCGGTAGATTAGAAGACCATATGAAGTTGGCAAAGGATGCCGGCTTCGAGGCGATAGAGCCGGCAATAGCTGAAGAGGGAGAACTCACCCTTAACTCCACTCGCCACGAGGTCTCAAAAATAGCCCAAATGGCCAGTCGGATTGGGATAGAGATAAGCGGCCTGGCTACAGGTCTGTTCTGGGATCACTCCCTCACCAGCGATGATAAGAAAACCAGGGAAAAGGCAAAGCAGATAGTGGCGAAGATGCTGGAGGTAGCCACTTGGCTCGGAACCGATGCCATCCTGGTGGTACCAGGAACCGTGGGAGTCGATTTCATACCGGGCAGCGAAGTTGTCCCCTATGACGTAGCCTACGAACGCTCCATGGCAGCCCTGAAAGAACTAGCCCCAGAGGCGGAGAGACACCGTGTATGCATTGCTGTTGAAAATGTCTGGAACAAGTTCCTCTTGAGCCCCTTAGAAATGAGGGACTTCGTGGACAGGATTGGAAGCAACTATGTGGGAGTCTACCTCGATGTAGGAAATGTGATCCTCACTGGTTACCCGGAACAGTGGATCAGAATACTGGGGCAGAGAATAAAACGGGTTCATTTCAAGGACTTCAAGAGGTCAGTGGGCACCTTAGGTGGCTTTGTTGATCTTTTAGCAGGGGATGTTAACTGGCCAGAGGTTATGGCTGCGTTCAGGGAGATAGGCTACGATGGCTTCGTGGCCGCGGAGATGATACCTCCCTATGCCTGTTATCCTGAGGCTTCGATCTATAATACCTCCAAGGCCATGGACTACATCCTGGGGAGAGTATAGAGCGATGCTGAAGGTCGGAATCATAGGTGCTGGAAATATGGGGCGGGTGCACACCAGTGGATTTGAGCAGCTCTCTCAGACCCAAGTGGTGGCAGTAACCGATACAAACCCAGAGGCAGCAGAGAGACTGGCCCACCAGACAGGGGCAAAAGTGTATCCCGATGTGGCGGGATTGCTCTCAGATGCAGATATAGACATAGTGGCCGTCTGTACTCCCACTGTCCATCATTACGATGCTGTGGTTCAGACTGCCCGGGCCGGAAAACACATCTTCTGTGAGAAGCCCCTGGCTAGAACCTTAGAGGAAGGCAGGAAGATGTTATGTGCTGTCGAAAGCGCTGGGGTTAAGTTTATGGTTGGACATGTGTTAAGATTTTTCCCTGAATACAGAAGGACAAAGGAGCTGATTGACAGCGGAAGCGTCGGCAGACCGGGCATAGCTCGCCTGAGCCGAATGGGAGTGTTTCCTGCCGGCTGAGCGGAGGACTGACCTTAGACTTGCTCATCCACGACTTCGACTTCCTCAACTGGTGCTTTGGAAAACCGCAAAGGGTGTACGCCCAAGGTCTCAACCAAAAAGAAAGGGCCGAACATGTCGACTACGCCCTGGTTTTGGTCAGATACAAAAATGGCGTAATTGCCCACATAGAAGGAAGCTGGGCGATTCCAGAGGGATGTAGAAGGAAGCTGGGCGATTCCAGAGGGATGGTACACTAAGTTCGAGATCGCTGGAGACGGCGGCCTGATCGATTTCGACAGCCGTAAAACAGCCCCTGTGACTCTACACACCAAACAGAGGGGAACCGTGCAGGAAAGCCCACTAGAAGAGAGTCCCTATCTGTCAGAATTGCGACACTTTGTTGAGTGTGTCCTCCAGAACAGGGAACCGGAAATAACCGGCCAGGATGCCTTGGAGGCCTTGAAAGTATCGTTAGCCGCTGTAGAATCCATCCAGTGTGGAAAAGCCATAACCCTATAAGCCAGGGGGGAAGTGCGTAGTGGACCAAAGTGCTAAGAAAAATTTCACGCTTCACGCTTTAGCTCACTTCGTATTTGCTTGGACAGCCCAATAAAGACCACTTTCATAATCACTGGAGCAGACAATATGCTAAAGGTTGGAATATTAAGCTTCGCCCATATGCATGCCTACAGCTATGCAAGTTGTCTCCAACAGTTAGAGGGTGTTCAGATAGCCGGTATTGCTGACCAGGACGAACAACGGGGAGAAGAAGCCGCGCGGAGATTTGACACACGGTATTTCTCCGATCCCTCAACGCTGCTTAAGGAAGACATCCAAGCTGTGGTGGTTTGCTCAGAAAATGCTCACCATAAACAGATGGTAGTGGAGGCAGCAGAGGCAGGCAAGCACATACTCTGCGAGAAACCTATCGCCACAACCTTAGAGGATGGTCAGGCGATGGTTGCTGCTTGTCAGAAAAATGGGGTGAAGTTTCAGATGGCTTTTCCGTGCAGATTCCATCCAGCAGTGGCTAAGGCAAGGCAAATGCTGAAGCAAAAAGCAATAGGGCGGGTGTTGGCAATAAACTGTACTAACAGGGGCAGAATGCCTGGGGGGTGGTTTGTAGACAGGAAACTAGCTGGCGGTGGGGCTGTGATGGACCATACCGTCCATGTGGTGGACCTACTCAGATGGATGTTTAAAACAGAAGTTGCCCGGGTCTATGCTGAGATAGACACCAGATTCCATCCCTTGGAAGTTGATGACTGCGGCATCCTCTCGCTTACCCTCGAGAACGGAATATTTGCGACCTTAGAAACTGGGGCGGGAATATGGACCTTGGGTTAATTAAAGATTGGGTAGATGCTGTAGCGACAGAGAAAGCACCCTCTGTTTCTGG
>MVCY01000073.1 GCA_002049985.1 Candidatus Latescibacteria bacterium 4484_181 | reverse complement strand
GAGAAAAATGGCCGAAGAAGCGTTGGTTCTCAGGGAAATCGAGCATATATTCAAGGCATTGCTTCAGGATGGTGTCCTGAAGGATCTGCTCGAAAGACTAGTTAAAGCGGTGCGTTGCTGCTTTGGGGTTGAGCGGGTATTGTTCGTCTTCTCCGGCGGCGAACAAGACGAGAACTACACAGTGCCCGACTGCCCGGAGGGACGCCAACTAATAGAGACAGTACCACTGCTGCGGTTGGCTACAGAGAGAGCTAGAACCGCAGGTGATAGAGATAAGATTTGCAAGACCTTGAAGATTGGCTCCATTATATCTTATCCCCTGATGTTTGACAATAGGCTTTGTGGGGCGATGTTGATAGGCACTTCTAATGGTTCTTTAGATAGCAAGGATATGAAGTTATTGGAGCTTTTTGCGCTTCAGGCTAGCCTGGCTATAGAATTGCACCAGATGCATAAAAAGACGGAGCGGATACAGACCCAGTTATTCAGCTCAGCCGAGGTGTTGACTTTAGGCCAGATGGTCTCAGGGGTGGCTCATGAACTGAGCAACTACCTTACAGTCGTGTGGGGACGAACCCAACTTCTGTTACCCAGAATCAAGGCCAAGGATGTCCCCGGTGCCCTACAGACCTTAGAGATTATCTCCGAATACCTGGGGAAGATGAAGAGGTTTACCGATGGATTGATGAATATCTATGCTTTTAGTCAACAGGGTTTGAAATCTCACTTGGACCTGAACGACCTCATAACCAACCTGGTAGAGTTCATAAATCCTCAGACCAAATTTAGAGAGATAGAGTTTGTCTCAGAATTGGCTACAGATTTGCCGGCCGTCGAAGTTAATCCAGACCGTATACAAGGGATGTTGCTCAATCTTTATACCAACGCTGCTGAGACAATGAGAAAAGGACGCATAACGACAAAAACCGAATATGACCGGACGCAAGATGAGATAAGAATCACGGTAAGCGACAATGGTCCAGGTATCCCGGAACAGATTCAGAAGAAAGTCTTTGCCCCGGGGTTCACCACCAAAAAAGGCGGACACGGCTTAGGACTTTCTCTATGCCGTCAGATTGCAAGAGAGCACGGTGGAGACATTAAGCTGGATAGCCGACCAGGTGAGGGAACGATATTTACTATAAGCTTACCTGTCAGGACTTGTGAGCGCCATCCCCGAAAGGACTTGACACATAGCTGATCTCACCTCTGCCATGTTTGTTGTGAGTCTGGTGAGAAATACAAATAGCTCCGCTATTTCAGGCGGAGCTTTTTTATTCTCTCCTCCCATCCGGGTCTTTCATCAGTTGGGCAAAAAAGGAGAAAGGGAAGGAAAAAATTTCTGCCATCCAGGGAAAAATTCGAAAGGAGCGGAAATCCAAGTGAGGAGATTAGGAGAAAGTAATACTAGGTTTTCATTAGCCTTAATTGGCCAAACTAAGGTGCACTTCCAGACGAATTGCCAGTGGCACGGAAATTGCAGAACATATTTTTCGGTTGATGAGACAGCTTTCACTTCCCCGTGCTTAGCCTCCGTGGGTCTAAAGCTCAGAATCATGCATTCGGTTATTTAGTCCACTTATTGGGCATTTTCAAAAAGAGTATTTGCGCCAACGAACCGTACCAGGATCAACAGCTCCATCAAGGGGACTATCAGATTGAAAGCTTCAATTGCTCTTGCGAGTTTGGTGGCCGTGGAGCGGGGGTACAGATGAAGGTCCTGATTGTAGATGATGAACCAGAGATATGCAGTCTATTGGAAGAGTTCCTCTCACAAAGGGGATATGCAGTGGTTACAGCCACCAGTGGGGAGGAAGGTATTTCCAAGTTTGCTGTGATGAAGCCTGATCTGGTGCTTTTAGACATTCGGATGCCAGATATAGACGGATTGCAAGTGCTGAAACAGATAAAGCAGAGCGACCCCCAGACAGGAACCATAATGATCACAGCGATCAAAGACTCGGACACAGTCAAGCAAGCTCTCACTATGGGAGTGAACGATTACATTGTGAAGCCTATCGACCTCAACCACTTGGAGAAATTACTCACCTCCTGGCAGCGTCTGTTTGCTGCCTAATCCAAGGAGATAGAGACAGATGATAAAAGATCTATATACAGTAGCTTCATCTATGTTGCCCAAACTGACCTATCAGCAGATAGTGGCTAACAACCTCGCAAATATAAATACGCCTGGATTTAAACGGGACGGACTGTTCCTTGAAACTCTTATCCAGGCTGGCATTCCGCCTCAGGGGCAGCAGATTGGGACTATCTACACCGATTTCAGTCCGGGGCCGCTGCTGAAGACTGATCGCAGCCTGGATTTAGCTATTGACGGGAACGGATTCTTCACAATTTCTACCCCTGACGGAGAGAAATATACCAGGAACGGCAGTTTCTATCGACGGCCAGATGGAGTGTTGGCAACCGTAGGTGGCGATCCCGTTTTGGGAGAAAACGGCATCATTGTTTTGCCAGAGGGCGATCCGGTGGTTAACAAAAGCGGACAGATATATGTCCGGGGAGAATACATCGGCAGGTTACTGATAACGGATTTCCCCCAGCCTTACCAGCTTGTGAAAAGCGGCAGCGGGTTATTTGTTCCTCAAAACAGGTCAAATGGAGGCTATCCTGCCCAGAGTGCGACCGTACGTCAAGGATTCCTTGAAGGTTCTAATGTTAAGCCCGTGGAAGAGATGGTGAATATGCTAATCTCTTACCGGCAGTATCAGGCGGCGCAGAGAGTAATCCAGACGCAAGATGATGCCTTACGTAAGAGCGTAAACGAGATAGGGACGGTGAGGTAGGAAAAGAAGCATAAAGGCCATAAGCTCAGGTGATAGAGATGATAGGGAACCTTATCTGTTTCTTTGCAGGGGGCATTGTGGGATTCTTCGCTGCTGCTCTTTGCGCTGCGGCCTCCAGGGCAGACCTGATGTTGGAGAATGGCCGTCTCAGGGGTCTTCTGACTGAGAGAGCCCGGCTTCGGCTAAAACCGAAACACAAACCAGAAAGGAAAATTCTACACCCGGTAATGGACGGGCAACAGTGAGGTTGAGTCGAAAGATCAAAGGGTCCTGCCCTTAGGCTGCCACGCCTAAAAGGTAAGCCGCGCTTGCGGCAGCAGTTCCCAGACTCAGAGCAGCCGGATTGTTTCGAAAAAAGGCATCGAGCCAGTTTTCTGTCTGTGGTTTCTGCAGTTCCATTCTGTCGGGTGAAGTTAGCTCTTCTGGAATGTTCCGGTTTTTCAACGCAATGCGGTCACTGGTCACCAATCACCCACGCCAACTAGGAGGATACAATGATTCAGTCGATGAAAGCGGCAGCGACGGGGTTGCTGGCTCAGCAGCTCAACATAAATACCATTGCTAACGATCTGGCTAACATCAACACCACGGGATTTAAAAAAAGCAGAGTAGAGTTTCAAGACTTAGTCTATCAAATGTTAAGGGAGCCTGGGGTCTCCTCTGTCCAAGGGGCACAGATGCCGGCAGGACTTCAAATCGGAGATGGGACTCGTCCCATAGCCACTCATATGATATTCTCTCAGGGGGAGATCTACCCCACAAATAGCCCTCTTGATCTGGCCATAGAGGGCAATGGATTCTTCCAGATAACTATGCCTGATGGTACTACTGCCTATACTCGAGACGGCACCTTCAAGCTCTCCTCTACCGGGAAGATCGTCACTTCGGAAGGATTTTCCCTCTATCCAGGATTCAGCCTGCCCGAGGATGCCACCGATATCCATATCGGAGCCGATTAGCCACAGAGGCTTCGGGTGAGCCCCTACTCGGACTGCCCAGCACAGAAGGGTTCGGTAGGCTCCATCAGGGCTACCTTGAGCAGTCCAATGTGGATGTAGTGGAGGAGATGGTCAAGATGATCGTTGCTCAGAGGGCCTACGAAATCGGCACTAAGGTCATTCGTACCTCCGATGAAATGGCAGCTATGGCAAATCAATTGAAGAGGTAAGGCTATCGAACATTTTGACCGAGCCTAAAGGAAAAATTAGGGCTTCTCTTCTCTCAATTTCACCTTATGTAAATGGAGAATTGCCAAACTGCATTAGACAGGTGAAAGCAGTGGACAATCTGACTTGAAATGCCAGGGAAAAAAAGTGACACAAGGAGTTCTTTGGATGGCCTCCAAGAGGGACAGAGTGGTGCTTTCAGCGAGGAAATTACTCTTCCTACGGAAGACAACTGTAGTGGCTTTTTCACATCTCTTATTTCTTTTCTCATTGAACACAGGGAGCGCTTGTATTGCCCGCACGCTTGTCTCTTCTCAACAGATAGATGAGGCGGTAAGGGACTATGTTCTCCGTTCTGCTTCTTGGCCGGAGGACAGTTTACAGGTCAGTTGCCGTAGACACATGACGGCTGATGTGAGGCTATTCCATGCGGTAGTGGTCGCCAGCCAGAGGGTGAAAAGAGGTGAGCTACTGACCCCACAAGTCTTGAAGTTAGAGACGAGAGAGGTGACTTGCTTAGAGGGAAGATATTTTACCAGAATAGAACAACTGCAAGGGAAAAGGGCTAGGCTTTCTATTCCGTTGGGGGCTGTGCTCACTCCCGAGACAGTGGAGCCGGTGCCAGTGGTGAGCAGAGGGAGTAAAGTCAGGATACTGGTTCAATTTGCCAGTGTAGTGGCCTGGACGGAGGGAGCTGCCCTACAAGAAGGCGCTCCTGGCGAGCTTATCCGGGTGAGAAACCTGCGCTCCGGGAAAAGAGTGCTGGCTCGGGTGCTCGATTCTGAAACAGTCAGAGTCATTTTCTAAAGGGAAAAACCGACCCTGTATGTGATATATTGCTAAACTGATACCAGAATGGTCAGAGTTCACAAATTTCCAACTCTAAGTCACTCAACAAATTCGAAACTCAATGCGTTGAATGTTCTGTAGTAAGGGACTACTCCTGGACATTTCAATCTTGATTGATTGGCAAGAAATCCCAAGTATTCCCTCTCCGTTTCAGAGAGAGGGCAGGGGTGAGGGTAGAAGTGTGGATATCT
>MVCY01000072.1 GCA_002049985.1 Candidatus Latescibacteria bacterium 4484_181 | reverse complement strand
GAGTCCTGTTGTTCCGATGCCGGCGCTATAGCTAGTTGAGCCAGGATAAAGGTCTAAGCCTTCAAGATACCAACTCGCCAACGGTTAAAGATCTCTATCTTCAATATTAGGGGGGAAGCGGCAAAAGTGTTGGCGGACGAAGAAAATGGTCCGCGACTTTTTAACACTCTTTGGGACAGGAGGGATAAAGACAGTGGCGAGCGGGGTGTGCATTTCTCGGTTGGTTACGGCAGATGGTCAGATGGCGGTTTGCAAGGTTTTGGTGCTGAAGTAGCGGTGGTCTTGTCCCCCGCTATCAGCTGAAGAGTCTGAAATTTTCGGGTGACCCGAACTGAAATAGGTCTAATACTAGGATTTGTGAGATTTAGAAGATGCTGCAGTAAGGGAATTGGATGATAAGAACACCCAAGAGGAAAGAAAGGGCTCAAACATCTGTTGGTTGAAGAGAAAATTGCTACCAAAGATTATTGAGAACTTGATAATTATGTTCCAGATGCAACGAACAGGGATATAAATGATATGACATAAGAAGAGCCCTTACGGTGGGTTAGCAAAGGAAGATCTACTCACTCCGTTCTTATCAAATGATCGAGTGATTTGTTCAGGGTACGATCAAAAAGAAAACGGCCACATTCACCGGAGACGACTCCCGGTGC
This sequence comes from Candidatus Latescibacteria bacterium 4484_181, assembly GCA_002049985.1. GTDB lineage: Bacteria > Latescibacterota > MVCY01 > MVCY01 > MVCY01 > MVCY01. The sequence continues at coordinate 11,636 of MVCY01000072.1, read as the reverse complement.
GGTGGCTTTTCCTCTCCGCAGTTGCCGCTTTGTGGCGCATAGGTTTTTGAGATGAAGGATTTGAAATCCCACAGACAGGTGGCCGAGCGGTTTCTCCTCCATATCTGGGATGGACAACATCTGAAGAAAGAGATGAGAACCACTGACGGTGAGACGGTCAGGGTGGAATGTGCCGGGACCTGGAACTTCGACAGTGGGCCCGACTTCAAGAACGCCCTGATTCATATCGGGGGCAGGACGGTAACCGGAGATGTGGAGATTCACATCAAGCCCCGTGACTGGACTGCCCACGGTCACCACAGAGACCCCAGATACAACGGGGTGATCCTTCATGCCGTGATGTGGCAGACGGAAGCCTCTTTTGAGACCGTCAAAGAGAACGGAGAGACCGTTTCCCTGCTGGTCTTAAGCGATTTCTTAGACGAGGACATCGAGAAACTCTCCCGGAAAATTTCTCAGCAGCAGGGCTGGAGATGTCCTCGTATTGCTGAAATAGAACAAATCGACACAGATGCCCTCCTGAAAGTGATTGATGCCGCTGCCCAGCAAAGACTTGAGGGGAAAATTGACAGATTTAAAAAAAGACTCAAAGAATTATCGGAAGATGACGAGTCTCTGTCGCCTTCGGATGCCTGGGATCAGCTTCTCTATGAAGGGGTTATGGAGGCCCTGGGCTATTCGAAGAACACTCTCCAGTATATCCAGGAATTGGAAAGGCAATGGCAACTGGTGGAGTATTCCTTGCCAGGGCAAAGGCAGCCTTCACTGCTGAGACAGATGATTACTGGAGCAAGCACTATCGGTTTGGCCGCACTGCCCGTGCCTGGGGTGAGAATAACCTGCTGATTGGTACCCAACGGGCCGACGACATTGTGATAAATGTGGTTTTCCCCGTTGCGATACTTTATGCGCGTTCCAGACGGATGAAAACAATGGAGGAATTTCTCCTCAACTGTTACGATTCTTATGGGGAGCTGGCTTCCAACGAGATTACAAGATCTCTGGTGAGAGAGATCCTTAGGGGTCGAAGAAGAATAAGTTCTTCAGTGAAATCTGCCAGGCGCCAACAAGGATTGATTCATATCTATCGGCAGTTCTGCCAGCGGCTGAATTGTGCTCAATGTCCCCTGCTTCGTTGTGCTGGGGCCAAATAATCCTTGATTTTCTGCCGGGGAATTGCTAAATTGAAGCGGTAAGGGCCGATTTTCCTTCGCGGCCCAGGAATGCAACTGTGGATTACGCAAATTTCACTGGTCCCAAAACGCTTCATTCATTTAGGAGGCTTCATAATGCTAGTAGTTGGCGAAAGAATCAACACAAGCCGAAAAGCTATAAAGCCAGCGGTGGAAAAGAAAGATGCGGTTTTTGTCCAAGAAGAGGCCAGAAAACAGGCTCAGGCAGGAGCAACGATGATCGATGTGAACTGTGGCACTTTTGTAAACGAGGAATCTGAGTACTTAGAGTGGCTTGTGGAAACAGTTCAAGAGGCAGTTGACCTTCCCCTCTGTATTGATAGTCCAAACCCGGAGGCGATTAAGGTCGCCTTAGAGCACCATCGAAATGGAAAACCCTTGGTGAATTCCATCACTGCCCAGAGCGACCGTTTCGACCAGATCCTTAGCCTGATTCTGGATAACAGAAGCTCAGTGGTAGCCCTCTGCCTTGACGACAACGGGATGCCTGAGAATATAGAGGATACCCTCCGGATTGCTTCCACTTTGGTGGATAGGCTCACCTCAGCAGGTGTACCCGAGGAGGATATCTACGTTGATCCTGTAGTCCGGCCTGTGGGCACGAACCCTGTATATGCGAAGATAGTCCTGGAGAGTATCAGAAGGATTACCTCTGAATTCGGATCCGTCCATACCATCTGCGGTTTAAGCAATGTTTCCTACGGATTGCCACTGCGGAGGTTGCTCAATCAAAATTTCCTCACTATGTGCCTTTGTGCTGGACTTGACGCAGTGATCCTGGATCCCTTAGACCAGCGTATGATGTCCAACCTGCTGGCATCCCAGGCCCTGCTGGGACGGGATGAGATGTGTTTGAATTACATAACTGCCTTTAGAGAACAGCGATTGACGCTCTAGATCCGACAGTCTCAAAAGGGGGGCTTCGCTTGCACATAGAGATAGAGGAGTACACAGAGAAGGTTCGTCCAGAGTGGGATAGATTTGTCGAAGCAGCCAACAACGGGACCATCTTTCACCTCCAGAGGTTTCTTGATTACCACCCTCCAGGCCGATTTGAGAGTCGCCACCTACTTTTCAGAAAGAACCGAAAGTTAGTTGCCCTCATACCCGCTATTCAGAGGGAAGAGGCAGGCGAAAGGGTGTTAATTTCGCATGCAGGGGCGTCTTATGGCGGACTGGTAGTGAGAGAAGAATTGGGAATCAAAGATACAGTATCAGTGGCAGAAAGGCTGGTGGAATACTTAAGCGAATGTGAGATTGACCGCATATTGATCACGCAGCCACCGTTGATCTATTACCGTCTTCCCAATAACTATATCGATTTTGCTCTGATGCGCTGTGGCTTCAGCTACCTCAAACGTGAGTTGACCAGCGTGATCAGCCTAAACTACCAGGGGGATATCCTCAGCACCTTCAAAAATGAGTCAAGAACTGCGGTGAGAAAGGCGCGGAGGTTAGGAGTGGTGGTTAAAGAGACTGAGGACCTGGAGGGTTTCTATGCGATTCTCAAACAAAACCTGAAGATGAGACATAATGTTAATCCTACTCATTCCCTGGATGAACTTCTAAGACTTCGGCAACTTCTGCCTGAGCGGGTGAAGCAGTTTTCTGCTTATATGGGAGAGAAACAGATTGCAGGGATGACTATTTTCATCTGCAATTCAAGGGTTGCCTTGGCTTTCTATATTAGCCACCGAGAGGAGTATCAGAGCTATCGGGCGGTTAACCTGCTGTTCTATGAGGTTATCCGCTGGGCAGCAGCCCAGGGTTTCAAATTCCTCGATCTGGGGACCTTCACCCTTAATATGGTTCCCAACTGGGGATTGGGTAGGTTTAAGGAGAACTTTGGGGCAAAAGGCTACTTCAGAGACACCCTTCAGAAGAGGCTGTGAAAAAGCTTCACAGAATCTGGCGAGTTGTCCTCTTCGGTGTGCTTTTTCCCGTACGATAGTTTTTTGGTAGGATGAAGATTCTTCATATCGCCCCCTTCAATATGGCTGGGGTGCCTATTGAGCTTGTACTTGCCGAAAGGGACTTAGGACATTACAGCCGTCTGGTCACCTTAAGCAGAGACTGGCGAGGCTATCGGGAGGACATCTGTTTGGAACTGCCCTGGATAGATTCTCCCTTGCTCCGCTTCGCTAAGAGATTTGTTTCAGACAGAAGGGTTCTTCAAAAAAAGAATGTGAGAGAATCTCCAGAGCAAATTCCCAGAGTCTGGAAACCCAGAGGATGGCCGGAACAAAAGTTGGTCGCCTTTCGGGATTGGCTCTGGGAGAGAGAAATCCAGCCTTCTCTAAAAAAATATCGGCTGTTGGACTTCGATATCTACCAGCTGGATGGGGGACTCGGTTTCTTGCGAAGCGGCAAGATCATCCGCCAGCTCAAACAGATGGGCAAGAAGATCGTCTGCTGCTACTTGGGAAGTGACTTGCGGCTGCGCGGAGTGATCTCTGCCATTGATGAAATAAGCGACCTGAATCTCACTACAGAATTCGACCTTCAGAAGCTTCACCCTCACATCCACCACATCTTCTTCCCATTTGACGCCCGGAGATTTCAAGTAAAAACCACCGAGAACAAAGTTCTTCGCATCTGTCATTCACCAACAGATCGCCAGGCAAAAGGTTCTGAACAGATTATAGCTGTGGTAAAGGAGTTGGAAAAGAGATACCCTGTTCGGCTCGTATTGATCGAAAATGTCCCCCACGCAAAGGCTCTCGACATCAAGGCAAAATGTGACATCATGATCGACCAGTTAGGGGAGTTAGGTTATGGAATTAGTAGTCTGGAGGCATTGGCTGGTGACTGATAGAGAATATCGGCGTCGCAAGGGGATTGAGGGAAGAGAGTGGGTAGAGAAATACCACGATTCCAGGAGCGTAGTGGCTGGCATTTTGAAGATATACAGAGAAAAAGGCTGGATGGACGAAGAGGGAAGATTTACCGGATAAGATTATGTTCTCTATCCTGAAGAGACTTGTAAGACACTCCCTGGTTTACGGTCTGGGGTATTCCCTTACCCGCTTTATCGGGTTTTTGCTCCTCCCTCTCTACACCAACTATTTTCTCCCCCGAGACTACGGAATAGCCGCTTTAGTATTTACCTTCTTGGCCATCGCCAATGTGATCTTCACTCTGGGCCTCAATACCGCCTTCTTGCGATTCTTCGTCCTGGCTGACAGCAGGGAGGAGAAAAAGAGGATCTTCAGTACAGTCTACCTTTCCACCATCTTCACCACTATTCTCTTCGCCTCGCTGGTCTTTGTCTTCTCACCCCATTTGTCCAGACTGATTCTGGGTCAGGCTCAATATTCTGTGCTAATAAAACTCTCCGGCGGCATTCTGCTCTTTGACACCTTTTCCGTCTTCCCGCTGCTCATCCTGCGGGGAGAGCAGCAGTCAGGCAAGTTTATCAAGATCAACTTGATTAACGTGATTACCAATTTTGGCTTGAATATTCTTTTCATTGTTCACCTTGGGTGGGGAGTAGAGGCTATCTTCCGGGCCAACCTGATTGCCTCGGCGGTGACCTTTCTGCTGTTGAGTCCGATCATTTGTCGCTATTTCAACTTTTCCCCTTCGGGAGAGATCTATAAAGAGCTTCTGAAATTCGGTTTGCCCTACATTCCCTCTACCCTGTCCGTGACCCTGATGGACATAATAGACAGGCTTCTGCTGGGAAAGCTAACAGATACTGGAACAGTGGGGATATACAATGCCGGCTACAAATTGGGTATGATTATGGCCCTGGTGGTGGCTGGGTTCAGATTTGCCTGGCACCCTTTTTTCCTTTCCACCTCTAAGAGGCAGGAGGCCAAAGAAGTATTCTCAAAGGTGCTCACCTATTTTCTTCTGTTTACGGGGTTTATCTTCCTGACCGTCTCGTTCTTTGTCGACGACATCGTAAGATTTCACATCTTCGGTTTCACCCTTTTCGGCCCGAATTACTGGAAGGCTACCCAGATAGTGCCGCTTATACTGCTCTCTTATATTTCCTATGGGGTATATGTAAACTTCTTGGTCGGCATCTATCTTGAGAAAAAAACCGGGTACCTGCCGCTGATTACCGGGCTGGGAGCTGGCTCCAATATCATTGGTAACCTTCTGTTGATTCCTCGCTTAGGTATGATGGGGGCAGCCTGTGCCACCCTGGGTGCCTATCTTTTAATGGCTCTGCTTCTCTATCTTTTCGCCCAGCGACACTATCCCATCAGCTATGAGTACGGAAGACTGGCAAAAATAGCAGCGGTCTGCAGTGTTCTGTTCTTTCTTGGTCGGCTGGGAATTCACCTGCATTTGCCTGCCTGGGGACTGTCTGTCTACAAGATAGCTTTGCTCATATTCTATCCATTGAGTCTTTTGACCCTCAGATTCTTCCATCCCTCCGAGATAGACAGGATTAGACAGGTATGGTCGAGAGGACAGATCTTCTCTGGTGAGATGCAAACGGCTAGTCCAGATAACGATGGATAAATCTTATCGTCGCTTCTACGAAGAGGTGGGGGAGAAATACCCCGAAGAGTCTGTTGTCTATAGCACCCTGAATTCATAAAGGATGGGAAAGTGAGGAATGTTCTCTGCACAGAAGTGCTGGAACATCTCCAGAACCCTGAGGCCGCACTTCAGGAATTCTATCGAATTTTGACCCCTGAGGGGAAACTGCTGATAACGACACCCAACTACAAGAAGAGACCGACGAATCTTGTCCAGTTGGGTATTTTAAAGAGTTTTGGCGTTCAGGCACCAGAGGGAGATAAATATCTACACACTGCCTTCAAACCCAATGAACTTTCCAGGATGCTTTTGGAGACAGGGTTTGAGGTGATCGAGAAAGGAACTCTGGAGAAACCGGTGAAGTATTGCGCAAAATTTCCGCGACTTCTCTTCTTAATCATTAACTTGGTAAATCGCTCTTTTGTGCATAGTGAGAGATTCTCGTTCTGGGGAGAGAAAATCTTCAATCTCCTGAGTCTTCGGATTTACGAATCCGTCGAATTCCTGGGGTTACAGCGGTTCTTAGATAGATGGGTAAAAGAGGGGGTTAGGTCCTACGCAGTGGCGAGAAAGCCCAAGGAAGCCTGTGCCGATGAGGAGTTTTTTGATTTGACAACAGGTGAGGAACGTAGTAAATTTTAGCTATTCGAAAAAGGGATTTGCTATGTTGAGTATGACGGGATTTGGAAGGGCAGAGGCAGAGGAGCAGGGCAACAGGGTCTGGGTAGAAGTAAGATCGGTGAACAATCGATTTTGTGTGGTGAACGTTCGGTTGCCTGAGCTGCTTGCACCTCTGGAATGGAGGGTGTCAGAGCTTGTTCGACGCCACATTGCCCGGGGCAGGGTAGAGGTGACTGTAGACTGGAAGGCCAAGAGAAAACCGTCTCTGGTAGCCGATCTCTCGCTGGCAGAAGCATATCGAGATAGTCTGCTTGAGCTCAAAAAGAGCTTACATCTGGCAGGGAAGATAGATATCCCCCTTCTTGCCTCATTGCCCGGTGTTATCGTAGAGAAAAGGGATGAAGTTATCCCCGAGTCGCTGTGGGAATTGGTCAAGAGAGTTTGCCAGGTGGCCTTAGATGAACACCTAAGGATGCGGAAGGCTGAGGGAGAGAAGATCCAAAAGGATATAGCTGAGCGGATACGCCTGGTGGACGAAATTGTGCAAGAGATCGAAAAACTTGCTCCCTTGGAAGTCCAACAGCAAAGAGACAGATTGAATTCGAGGCTCCAGGACCTCCTGGTTTCCCGAAAGATAGATGAACAGCGCCTGGCGATGGAGATTGCCCTTATTGCCGAAAGGAGCGATGTTACTGAGGAATGTACCCGGCTACACAGTCATAACGCTCAGTTCTTAAAGACACTGAGTGAAGAAGGTCCAGTAGGTAGGAAGCTCGATTTTCTGCTTCAAGAGATCCATCGGGAGGCAAACACTGTGGGGGCAAAAGCAGACAGTACTTCTATCTCTCACTTGGTGATAAGGATGAAAGAGGAGGCGGAAAAAATCCGGGAACAGGTTCAGAATGTCGAGTAGATTGCGTCGGGTTTCGCACCCTTCTGAGGTCCTCCATTAGCATAGTAGATTCTCCTCATTGTCCTGACTCTCGGAGCGCCTGGCATAACCGTACCTTACAGTCCACAGGTTTGGCAACAGAAAATGAAGGAGGTGATTCTTTTGGCAACGGCCTTTATCAACATTGGGTTTGGAAATATGGTCGCAAAACGGCGGGTTATCGCAGTGATTGCCCCCGATTCCAATCCGGTGAGAAGGTTGAGGGAAGCAGCGAGGCAGGAAGGTAGGTTAGTTGATGCTTCCCATGGGAGACGGACTCGAGCGGTGATCGTGACCGACAGCAACCATGTAGTACTTTCTGCCGTGGGAACAGAGGCTATTGCCCAGCGGCTCAATGATGAGTCTCCGGAAGAAAAGGAGGCTTCACTTTGAACGATAAAGGCATGATCGTTGTTGTCTCCTCTCCTTCGGGGACAGGGAGGACGACGATTATAGAGAGGGTATTGCGGGAAGACAGTAGGCTAAGATACTCCACCTCAGTTACTACACGGCCCCAGCGCCCTGGGGAAAAAGAGGGCAAGGATTACTTCTTTGTCTCGGAGAAGGAGTTCAAACAGCGGATCGAAAGGGGCGAGTTTGTCGAATGGGCCGAAGTTCATGGGTTCATGTACGCTACCCCCAAAGCTCCTCTTGTAGAGATAGTCCAGCAGGGCGGAGTTATAATCTTAGATATTGATATACAAGGGGCAATGCAGGTCAAAGAGAAATTTCCCCACTGTGTGACAATTTTTGTCGCTCCTCCATCGCTGGAGAGCTTGGAACAGAGATTGAGAAATAGAGGAACGGACTCTGAAGAGCTGATCAAACGCAAACTGCAGGATGCGCTGCGAGAAACGGCCAAAATCCCTGAATATGATTATCTGATTGTCAACGAAGATCTGGATACAGCCGTTAGACAACTCCAGGCCATTCTCGAGGCGGAGAGATGCCGGACCAAGAGAGCGCAGTATTCAATAACTGCTTAGTCTCGCAGAGCAAAAATCAATGGAGAGAATATGGCGGTAATTCCAGTCGAGAAATTAGAGGAAAGCGGAGCTAATCCATATGAAATAGTGATAGCAGCGGCTAAGAGAGCCAAAATGTTGGGCGAACTCAAGGGAGAACCAGAAACGAACGAATCTGACGAAAAAGAGGAAAAACCAGCCATTCAGGCTCTAAAAGAGCTTGCTGAGGGTAAGATAAAATGTGTCTATCTGGCGGAGAAAAGAAAGTAGAATCTCTGGTTGCCCGAAAGGTCATAGTGGGGGTAACCGGTTCTATTGCAGCCTATAAATCGGCAGAATTGGTAAGAAAGCTGAAACAGCGGGGGGCTGAGGTGACGGCAGTTATGACACCGGCTGCCAGCCAGTTTATCTCTCCTCTTACGCTGGAGACCCTCTCAGGCAAGCCGGTTGCCAGTGAACTTTTTCCTGCCACTCGAAGGCCTGACATCTTGCATATCTCTCTTGCCAAGTGGGCAGATCTTATGGTAGTAGCTCCAGCCACTGCGAATATCATCGGGAAAGTGGCAGCAGGCATAGCCGACGAGCTGTTAGCCACCGTCATTATGGCAACACAGGCCCCTGTGCTTTTTGCCCCTGCTATGAACACCGCTATGTTCAGCAATCCGATTCTCACCGCAAATATCTCTAAACTCCGTCAGTATGGCTACCAATTTGTTGAGCCAGAGGTCGGGGAACTGGCCTCCGGAGAGGAAGGTAAAGGGCGACTGGCGCCAATAGAGACGATTTTGGAGGCGATAGAAAAGCTTTCCAGTCGCTCGTCAGAACTTTCAGGCAAGAAGGTCTTGGTAACCGCGGGCAGGACAGAAGAAGACTTAGATCCGGTGCGATTCCTAACCAATCGCTCCAGTGGTAAGATGGGATATGCTTTAGCTTCTGAGGCCAAAAGCAGAGGGGCCGATGTCGTCTTAGTAAGCGGGCCTTCCCATCTGCCCTCTCCCCCAGGGGTTCGGTTCATCTCTGTCCGCAATGCTGAACAGATGAGCCAGAAGGTGAAACACTGGTTTGCCTGGTGCGATGTGCTGCTTATGGCAGCGGCAGTGGCGGACTTTCGGCCACGGAAAAAAGCAGCTAGTAAAATTAAGAAAGTCCGAGAGTTATCCCTGGAGCTAGAGAAGACTCCCGACATACTACTTGAAGTGAAACCATTGAAGGGAAACAAGATAATGGGGTTGCCCGGAGGATCTTGGACAGAGTGGTTGTACTTCTCAGAACCAGAGAGCCGAACTCCGAGAAAGTCTCCTGAAGCGAAGGACAAGAAATGGGCCAATCCACAGAGATATTAGAGACCATCCAGATGCTCAAGGCCTTCATAAGCCAGAAGATAGAGATGGGCGAAGAGAGTTTGGTCGCCAAAGGGTTAACCGAGGAACCAAGGTCATTGGAGCAGTTGTACAATTTAGTCAAAGATTGTCGGAGGTGCGGACTTGCCCAGACCAGGACTAACGTGGTCTTCGGGGAGGGCAGGGAGGATGCGGAGGTGATGTTTGTTGGAGAAGCCCCGGGTAGAGATGAAGACCTACAGGGCAGACCCTTTGTGGGCAAGGCCGGACAGCTTTTGACCCAGATTATAAAAGCGATCAAGATGAGACGAGAAGATGTTTATGTAGCCAACATATTGAAGTGCCGGCCTCCAGGAAACAGGGACCCTTTGCCAGATGAGATACGATGCTGTGAACCCTATCTTGAACAGCAGATAGGACTGATCAATCCGAGGATAATCTGCGCCCTGGGTAGGATAGCTGCCCAGACACTGCTTAAGACAACTGCCCCGCTTTCGGCATTACGGGGAAGGTTACATTCTTACCAGGGCATAAAACTGCTTGTTACCTACCATCCTGCTGCCCTACTGAGAAACCCGCAACTCAAACGGTCCACCTGGGAGGATATGAAATTCTTGCGCAGGGAGTACGATGGGACAATAATTACTTAGCTTACCAATTTCTTGTGATATTGCGATAGATAGGAATTCTATCCATACGTCCGATAATTCTCCGAATCTATAGACTGCGGAGCACGAGCTATAGCGAAAGACCGAAAAATGGCACGGCAACGGAACAGGGATGAAGAAGTCAGCAAGCTCTATGAGCGTGTTCCTCCCCAAGCGCCAGATGTGGAGAGAGCAGTGTTGGGGGCGATGCTGCTTGACAACCAGGCCATCGGGAGGGCAGTTGAAATCTTGGATGAAAGTTGCTTCTACGATAGTTCCCATCGCAAGATATTCCAGGCTATCTGTGCCCTTTTCGAGCGCAACGAGGCAGCCGATCAGATCACTGTGGCTGAAGAATTGAAGAAGAGAGGAGAGCTTGAAGAGACAGGAGGTGTGCTCTATTTAGCCGAGCTGACGGCAGAGGTGGCTACCTCAGCCAACATTGAATACCACGCCAAGATCGTCCTGGAGAAGGCCCTGTTGCGGAAACTGATAGCTATTTCCACCCAGACAGTCACCGAATGCTATGAGAACACCGGAGATGTCTTTGAGATTGTAGATCGTGCTGAGCAGAGAATATTCAGCCTCTCGGAGAGAAGGTTAAGAAAGGGTTTTGTTCCCTTAAGGCCCGTGTTGCATGAGACCTTTGAGGTTATTGAAAAGTCACACGAAAAACCCACTACGGTGACCGGCGTTCCCACCGGGTTTGTGAAATTGGATGAGCTAACCGCTGGGTTACAGCCGTCCGACCTCATTATTGTGGCAGGAAGGCCATCGATGGGCAAGAGTGCATTTGGTCTCTGTCTTGCCAGAAATGTGGCGGTTGAGGAGGGAATACCGGTGGGCATATTTAGCTTGGAGCTGGCAAATCATCAACTGGCCCAGAGGTTTCTGTGTGCTGAAGCCAGAGTTAACTCCCACTTAATGAGGACTCACCGTCTGCCAGACCAGGGCTGGGCCAATCTGAGTCTGGCAGTGGGTAGGTTGGCTGAAGCCCCAATATTTGTCGATGATACTCCGGGACTGACGGTCTTGGAGCTACGGGCCAAGGCCAGAAGACTCCAAGCTGAACACAACATTGGACTTATTGTCATTGACTATCTGCAGTTGATGACCGGTCCCGCCCGGGCAGAGAATCGCCAGCAGGAGATCTCCATAATATCCAGGTCGCTGAAAGCGTTAGCCAAGGAGCTGAATATCCCGGTGGTGGCCCTTTCGCAGCTTTCCAGGGCGGTAGAGATGCGGGGGGGGAGTCGTCGTCCCCAACTGGCCGACCTGCGAGAATCGGGAGCCATCGAGCAGGATGCCGATGTGGTGCTCTTCATCTACCGCCCCGCACACTACGGAATAACTGAGGATGAAGAAGGTAATCCCACAGAAGGAATAGCCGAAGTAATCATAGGAAAACAACGAAATGGTCCCACCGGCACAGTTCGCCTGGC
>MVCY01000071.1 GCA_002049985.1 Candidatus Latescibacteria bacterium 4484_181 | reverse complement strand
AGGTGGATTTTGCCCAGCTTCTCAAGCTTATCGACCAGAATACGAAAATACCACGCCTCCGTTTCTTAAGTCCTCACCCTAAGGATATGTCCGAGAGAGTGTTAGGCGCAATGGCAGAGGGCAAAAGCATCTGCGAGCATCTCCATCTACCCCTGCAATCTGGGTCGACCAGGATACTGCAAAGGATGAAGCGAGGGTACAGCGCAGAACAGTTCCTTGATTTGGTGGACCGCGCCAGGAAGGCCATCAAAGGATTGACAATAAGTACAGACATTATTGTAGGTTTTCCCGGTGAGAAGGAAGAGGATTTCCAGGAGACGCTAAGTCTGGTGAAAGAGATTCGGTTTGACTCTGCCTTCACTTACCGATATTCCCCTCGGCAAGGGACCGAGGCTTTCTATCTGCCCGACGATGTGTCTCCAGAGGAGAAACGGGAGAGAAACATAGAACCGATTCATCGGTTTTTCTTAAGTTGTCTGATCGGACTGGTGGAACCGAATCAAAGCATAGGGCGTCAAGAATCCGCCATCAATAAGCCCTTAGAACATACATTTTCTGGCCTACGAATAGATTCATGGATGATAGAAGTTGAGGTTCTCAGGGTAGATTCGACCGAATGAGCGTAGCTTTAAACCGTTGTTCTAAGGAGGTCGCCAAATGTGGGTCCTGCGATGGGTTATTTTTGCTGTAATCATAATTGTAGTGGTTATGTTTGCCAGCCAGAATGCTGGTGAGATGGCTAATATCAAATTCTTGAAATGGGAAAGCCAATCTTCGATACTGGCGGTGATCGGAGTCTCTTTTGTGGCTGGGCTGGCGGTCTGGTTCCTCTTCTCTGTCTTTCGTATACTGCAGTATCGTTCTCAGAGTTGACTGGCTAATTGGTGAGCGGTGGCAGAATCGGGTTCACCAGCGCTTAATGGCAAATATCTAATGACTTAATGACTACAGGAGAATGAGAGTTGGAAGACTGTTGGTGTTAATGTTTATACTGGCTGCATTTGTCCTTTTACTCACTCGGTGGGAAAGGCAGTTCAAGTTACAGAAACATCCTGTTTTTCGACCTCGACACGCCGGGGATAATTTGACCACCTATGTCTGGGGAACTCCATTTTCCCGCGAACCGGTCGATTCCCTAATAAAGAGGTTAGACAGTGATGAAGCGGAAGTTAAGGTAAAGGCTGCGCACGCCTTGGCGCACCTCTGTGATCCTCGGGCCGCAACACCGCTGCTTAGCCTGCTGGGTGATGGTCGCCCAGAAGTGGTGGCTGCCGGACTGTTTGCTCTGGCAAAATTGAAGGCAAAACAGGCGCTTGAGCCAAGCATCAGACTGCTTGAACACCCCAATCCCAGAGTGAGGGCTATGGCTGCCTTTGCCTTAGGAGAGTTAGGAGACAAAAGGGCAATTGGTCCGCTGAACAAGGCGCTGGGCGACAGCGATGAAGCCGCTAAATATCTAGCTAAACGTTCGCTCAAAAAGTTGCTTGTTCTTTACAAGGTCAGGATAGCGCCATAATATATAACACAAATTGACTGTCTATTGAAGCGTAGAGTTTATGAGTCCCAAGACGACCGGCATCCTTCTATTTACTATTCTCTGTTTTCTCTCTTCTGTCCCACTCCCTCTGTGGGCCACCAGCGCCGAATCTGATACGCTGTTCACCCAGGGGAAAATCCTGTTTGAGATGGGCCAGTACGAACAGGCAAAAGAGAAGTTCGCCCAACATCTGGCCGAGCATCCCGACGATCCCCTCGCCCTGTTTTACCTGGGAAAGACAGAGTTCGACGGAGTTCGGTCCCAGCAGTATTTCCGTTCTCTCCTGAACCGATTTCCTGACCACCCGCTGGCTGACGACGCCCTCTTCCAGATCGCCCAATTCTGGTATGCCAAAGGTTACTACATAACTGCCCAGCAGCAGTTTCTTCGACTGTTAGAACAATATCCCCAAAGTCCGCTTGCCGCTCGGTGTCAGTATTACATAGGGAGAATCCTGCTGGCACTGGACAAACCAGCCCGCGCAGAAGAGCAGTTTCAGAGGCTCATTCAGCTTTACCCCGACTCAGTGCTGGCAGTTTACGCCAACTGTGGACTTGTTGACGCTTACCAGCTCCAGGAGAAATACCAGGAGGCCATCTCCTTAGGGGAATTCCTGCTGAATAGAGCTAATTGCTTTAAAAGTCACTTGCTGTATACTCTGGCTCAGTGCTACCGCAGGGTAGGGGAGAGGCAGAAGGCAGAGGAGCTGCTTGCCCGTATCTCCAGGGAGTGCCCTCAGAGCTATGAGGCTACCTTAGTTAGCTCCCCTGCAGTGGGACAGAAGAGCACGCCAGATGATTCCACTGCCAACAAGACTGTTCTTCCACCACAGCCCCCTGCTGATTCCTCCGCTCAATACTATGTTCAAGCTGGGGCTTTTGCCAATATTGCCAATGCTACTGCCCTTCACAGCCGACTGGCTGGCGACGGCTTCCCGGTGAAGCTGGCAACAAAGTTTTCGGAACAGAAACTTCTATATCTCGTCCGTGTAGGGCCCTACAAGAACAGAGAATCTGCTGAGAAGGCGGCGGAAGAGATAAGAAAAGCTGAGGCTATCCCCTGCTTGGTAAAGAAGGTCCCTTCAGAACCACGCTGAAACCGGAGGGCTTATCAAAAACCTCCTGCAGTCAGATTAGCAGAAATATCGAATGCCTGATCAGGGTCAAAGTCTGGACTACCCAAAATAGAGATCACCTTGAAGCCTATGAACAGATCGGTAGGCTGCCAGGTGGTGGAATTCCGAATCTGGTTTATCTCTCGGTGACCATCGGAGCTTCGTCGTACTCAGCACTCGATGGTCATTTTAATCCTACGAGCCAGCTATGGAACTTGAAACGCCAATGTTGAAGCAGTACTGGAGGCTCAAAAGGCAGTACCCGGATGCTATCCTTCTGTTTCGGGTGGGGGATTTCTACGAGATGTTCTTTGAGGATGCTAAGGTCGGCTCTGAACTTCTAGGGCTGACATTAACGTCTCGAGAGCACGGAAAAGGCCAAAAGGTTCCTTTGGCTGGAGTTCCACACCACGCGGCCGAAAACTATATCGCCAAACTGGTAAGACTTAGCAAGAAAGTGGCCATCTGCGAGCAGGTGGAAGATCCCAGAAAGGCTAAGGGAGTGGTGAAAAGAGATGTGATTCAGGTGATAACTCCCGGCACTGCCCTGTCAGAAAATCTGTTGGAGGGAAAGGCAAACAACTATCTGGCCTCTGTCTGTCGCTGTTCCGATAGATTCGGACTCTCCCTGGTTGACTTGTCTACGGGAGAGTTCTCCGTGACCGAGGTGGAGGAGAAGGAGAGGCTGTGGGAAGAGCTTGAGAGGGTTAGACCCTCTGAGTTACTCGTCCCCCAGACGGAGGTGGACTCCTGGAAGCAGAAGGGCGGACCGGATCATCCGTTTCTCCTCACCGGTCTGGAAGATTGGACCTTCAGCTATGAATATGCCTACGACCTTTTGAGAGAGCACTTCCGAGTCTCCTCCCTTCAGGGCTTCGGATGTGAGGGACTAAAGAGTGGAATTTGTGCTGCTGGGGCCGTCTTAGCCTATTTGCGCCAGACCCAGAAAGGTAGTCTCCCACACATCAATGGGCTGTGCCGATACTACATTTCAGATTATATGATAATGGACCCAGTTACCCAGAGAAATCTGGAGCTTCTCTTTCCCCTGCAGGGAGGCAACAAGGAGACCACACTGCTTTCTGTGCTCGACCGCACCAAGACCTCTATGGGGGGTAGGCTTCTGAAGAGTTGGCTTCTGAAACCATTAACAGATATTACCAGAATAACCGAAAGAGAGGAAGGAGTGGAGGAGCTGGTGAAGGACTCCACCTTGAGGAGAAATCTGATAGAGATAATCGGGGAAATAGCCGACATAGAGAGACTGGTGGCCAGAGTCTGCTGCGGTCGAGCAAATGCAAGGGACTTGGTGGCGCTTAAGAACTCCCTCTGTCTCGTCCCTGCACTTCGGCACAACCTTGCCTCTGTCTCCTCTCCCATCCTCTGTTCCGCCCGGGAGCAATTGTTGGATGTGCAAGAGATCGTCAATCTGATAGACAGGGCTATTATGGACGATCCACCGGTATCTCTGACCGAAGGAGGCCTGATAAAGCCAGGATTTAATTCACAACTGGATGAACTCCGACAGATCAGCTCCAGCGGAAAGGATTGGATAGCTAAGCTTCAAGCGAAAGAGCGACAGAGAACTGGAATCTCTTCACTGAAGGTCAAGTATAATAAGGTCTTTGGGTACTTTATTGAGGTCAGCAAGGCGAACCTCTCCAAGGTGCCCGAAGACTACATCCGTAGGCAAACGCTGGTAGGGGCAGAGAGGTTTGTCACCCCAGAGCTCAAGGAATATGAGTCAAAGGTCTTGGGCGCCGACGAGAAGATGATACAGTTGGAATATGAGATCTTTGTCGATGTTCGGCAAAAGGCTGCCGCTTGGGCCGAGAAGATCCAAAAGATAGCCCGGAGTTGTGCCCTAATCGATGTGCTCTGTTCCTTGGCCAGCCTTGCCGTCAGCTCCAACTATGTTCGGACACATATTTAGCCAATTCTACTGATCAGATACTGATTATCACAGGCCCCAATATGGCCGGCAAATCCACCTATCTCAGGCAGGTGGGACTCATAGTGCTTTTAGCCCAGATAGGTAGCGATGAGCATTGCCTGGGCGGTGACCGAGTTTCTTCACAACTGCTCCCGGGCCAGGCCCAGGACCCTGTTTGCCACCCACTATCACGAACTGACTGAACTGGAATTAATATTGGAAAGAGTTAAAAACTACAACTTTGCAGTGAAAGAGTGGAAGGGGGAAGTGGTCTTCCTGCGCAAAATACTTCCGGGTGGGTGTGACCACAGCTACGGCATTCAGGTGGCTCGCCTGGCCGGGTTGCCGCCCGAAGTGATCCAAAGAGCTAAAGAGGTGCTCGCCAACTTAGAGGAGAATGAACTCACTCCTAACAGAATTTCCAAAAAGGCCAAAGGCAGACATTCTGCCGTCGCCTCAGCCCGACAACTGAACCTCTTTGAACCCGAACACCCAGTGATTGAAGAGATCCGCAAGATCGATCCTGCTTCTCTCACTCCCTTAGAGGCACTTAACAAAATTGACGAGTGGAAAAAGAGAATCGAGTAGAAAAATGAAGGCTTACGATTTCAAAACAATTGAGGAGAAGTGGCAAAAGGTCTGGGAGGAAACAGGGGCACATCGCACCTCAGATGCCCGTGAAGGCCCCAAATATTACTGCCTGGATATGTTTCCCTATCCTTCCGGTAGTTGGCTCCATGTGGGACACTGGAGGGGCTATGTTATCTCTGATGTCTGGAGCAGATACAAAAAGCTTCAAGGGTTCAACGTATTGCACCCTATGGGCTGGGACTCTTTCGGGCTTCCCGCCGAAAACGATGCCATTAAAAAAGGTATTCATCCTCGAGAAAACACTACGAGGAATATCATCAATATGAAGAGGCAGCTCAAACAGATTGGGGCAATGTACGACTGGGACAGGGAGATCAATACCAGCTCACCCGAATACTACCGCTGGACTCAGTGGATATTTCTGCAAATGTATAAAAAAGGACTGGCCTATCGCAAGATGGTGCCCATCAACTGGTGCCCTCGATGTAAGACCGGCTTGGCCAACGAAGAGGTAATAGACGGAAGGTGCGAACGCTGTGGAGAACCCGTGACAAAAAAAGAGATGCTGCAATGGATGCTTAGGATCACCGACTACGCAGACCAGCTCCTGGAAGGGCTGGAGAGAGTGGACTGGCCAGAGAAAATCAAGACTATGCAAATTAACTGGATAGGTCGAAGTCAGGGGGCAGATGTAACCTTTCAGGCCATCTCGCCCACAGGGGAGCAATTCCCCCTGAAGGTCTTTACCACCCGTCCAGATACCCTGTTTGGAGCTACCTACCTGGTGTTGGCTCCCGAACACCCATTGGTTCCCAAGTTGACAGCCAATAGGCAGCAAGGTGAGGTTGACTCTTATATCGAGAGAACCAAGCATCTTTCCGAAGTTGAGCGAATGTCAGAGGTGAGCCAGAAGACAGGGGTGTTTCTGGGAAGCTACGCCGTAAATCCGGTGAACGGCGAAAAACTTCCCATCTGGATCTCCGACTATGTCCTGCTCAGTTATGGTACTGGAGCAATTATGTGCGTGCCCGCCCACGACGAACGGGATTTCGAATTCGCCAAACAATTTAACTTGCCTATTGTAGAGGTGATAGAAAGCCCGGAGAGCAAAAGAGGAGAATCCGGAGAGTTGCTGGAGGCCTACATTGGTGAAGGCGTCATGATAAACTCAGGCAGGTTCAACGGACTTTCCAGCCAGAAGGGTAGGGGGGAGGTAGTCAAGTGGTTGGCCGGAAAATCGTTAGCAGAGGAAACTGTTCGGTATAAACTCCGAGACTGGGTCTTCTCTCGTCAACGCTACTGGGGAGAACCCATTGTGAGTCCTCACTGCAAGGATAGGCCCTTCGACCCGGATGCGGTCAAAAAATGGCTTCCCGTAGATATGTATATAGGCGGCGTAGAACACGCCATCCTTCATCTGCTCTACGCCAGATTCTTCACCAAGGTACTCTACGATCTGAACTTCATCGATTTCGACGAGCCCTTCCTTCGGCTCTTTAACCAGGGGATGGTGTGTCGCAATGGGGCCAAGATGAGCAAGTCAAAAGGTAACGTGGTAAGCCCGGATGAACTGGTAGAAAAGTATGGCACAGATACAGTGCGGATGTACGAGCTTTTCATTGGCCCACCCGAACAGGACGCGGAGTGGAGCGACCGAGGGATCGAAGGTATTCACCGCTTCCTCAACCGGGTCTGGAAACTGGTGACCTCAAATCTACACAGGTCTGTCCAGCCCTCTGAGACCCTGTTGCGGCAAAGACACCTCCTGGTGAAGAATGTGACTGAGGGAATAGAGAGCTTCAAGTTGAACACCACGATCAGCAGATTCATGGAGTTCATCAATTCAGCTTATACTCTGGAAAAAGGGCACTTAGACAGCCAGACCATAGATGTGTTCCTGATTCTCCTTTCGCCTTTTGCTCCCCATATGGCGGAGGAGCTGTGGCAACAAAGAGGGCACCAGGGCAGCATCTTCGAAGCACAATGGCCCAAATATGACGAGGCCTTGACAAAACCTCAGGAGATTACGCTGGTGGTGCAAGTGAACGGAAAAGTGCGGGCCAAATTGCAGGTTGACGCTGACATCGATCGGCAGGAGGCCAAAAGGTTAGCCTTAGAGGCACCTAATGTGAAGGCCCATCTGGCAGGCAGATCCCCCCAGAAAGTGATAGTCGTCCCCCGGAGATTGGTCAATATAGTAGTATAAATCCCCAACTTTTCCACATTGGACAGAATTTATATCATTTTATAAGAAACTATATAAAACCGTCCACGAAATCTTCCTAATCCAGCTTCGCCGTAAATGACGCAGTGTCACTAACTTCTGGATACTCAGGCAATCATACGCTCTGCCTTTTTCCTGTTCTTTTTGACGTTTAGCATTAAACCTGGGTTTCCAGGACAGAATAGTATGAGACCATGGAAGGCAACTGCAGAATTCGCTTCAGACGGTCAGACCTGGAGATAGAGATACAAGGCGATAGAGAATTTGTGGAGAGACACTTCAACAGGTTTCTCCAAAAACTACGTTTACTCAGCTTTGAGGGAGCAGAGCTGAACGATAACGTGCTCAACCGCCTTCTGGAGCAAAAGCACCCCCATTCCCACTCAGAGAAAGTACTGCTGTTTGCTTACTACCTGGTCAAGTACAAAAAAGCGGATGCCTTCTGTGCTGAGGACATCGGCAGGTGCTACCAGGAGGCCCGAATTGCCCAGCCTCGCAATATCAACGATCTGATAAGGAAGCTGCCAGGGGAATATGTGATGGAAGCAGGCACAAAGGGGAAGAAAAAGGCGTGGAGACTGACAAGAGAGGGGATGAGCTACGTAGAGAGTAGAGGTTGACCAGAACGTTTACAGCGACGTTAGTTTACATAATATATATTATACGACCCAACAGATGATCGTGGAACATATACTATCTCATGCCCACTGTGCCCATGCTAATCCACAGATCTCACCGTCAATTCCAAGCTTTCGCGCTCTTGGGCTCTGAGATCTCATTCCAGCATCTTCTCTTCGCTTTTTGCTCGGTAAGAAAGAGGTGAGTTCGGATAGAAGTCGATGATCTCCTGCAGGGCCATCTTGGCCTCTTGGAGTTTGCCTGCCAGGCGAAAGCAGCGGGCGGCATCCCACAGAGCCCGGGCAGCCCAGGGAGAGTTCTGATGACGGTCAGCAAAGCTTTTGTACCTCTGGGCCGCTTCCAAATAGTGTCCCTCCTGCTCTAAGCAGGCCGCAATCCCGCTCCAGGCAGTATAGATCAGGATAGGATCATTATTGTACCTGTTAAGGTATTCTTGAAAGGCAGCTTTAGCCTTTTTCACGTCTCCTTTTTCAAAATAGAGGTTCCCCAGCGCTACGCAGGCTTCTCCGGCACCTCTGGTGCCACCAAATTGCTGTGTAACCCTCTGGTACAGCTTCAATGCCTCTTCGGTTTTGCCGGCCCACTTGGCCGTCTGGGCCTCACCCAAGGCTTCTATTGACTGAACCTCGCGGGCCTTTCTGTGCTGCCTGACCGCCATTATGGCTACAACTGCCACTAACACCACTGCAGTCGCTATTGCAAAGCGCTTGGAATTGCGCTGGATAAACGCGAGCACCTTTGACACTGTGGCAATAAATCTATCCCGCTTTATCTCTTTTCTTGTCAGTCGCTTGCGTGGTTTAAGCATCTTTTGCCTCTGTTAACTGAAGATACACTTGCGGACGATCTCCTGTGTCTCTATGGCTCATCCCACTCTCCGTAAGCGTCATTGAAGTGGACATTGAAGAGTTTTCGGTGGCGAGCAAGGTACGCCACGGACTCTCCAGGGTTTTCCCGTGACATGAGGGCATGTCCGAAGTCAATAACTACGCCCACATTCTCCATCCCCAACTCTAAGCAGATAGAGAGCGCTTTCCCCACTGAGCCGATGCTCATATGGGTCCTTTATATTCAATACCCACTTTAATATCTGGGGCGGCGTATTCGGCCACCTCTCTGATAGAGCAGATGAGATTATCCCACTGGTGGGTGAAGTTGATCTGAAACGGATAGTCGAATCCATCGGACCCAAGCCAGAGACCTATGCTGGGGCTTCCCAGCTCTCGAGCTACATCTACTGCCCTTTTGCCCTCAGAGATTGCCTCTGTCCGCAACTTCTTGTCACAACTGGCAAATGCCCCCAGCTTCCACTTTTTCTCTCCCCAGACATTGGTGTTAACATTGGAACAAGCCAGGTTCTTGTCCTCAAAGGTCTGGCACCTTAGCTGCCGCTTCAATTTGGTCTATCACTGTGTTCGGCTCTCCATAGCCACAGGGACAGAATCTGTCCACCGGATTGGCAAACACCCACAGTCCAGCAGAGAATTTCGGTTCCATCGAATCTTCTCCTATAAAGTTAAGATGTTAAGCCAACTAAGTTCTTTAAATCCCTCAGCTCTGACTTCCGTAACGGGCGCCACCGGCCAGGGGGCAGATCAGCGACTCCGATGCCTGCAAACGCTGTCCGCCACAGCTTTTTCACCGGATGCCCAACTGCCTGGCACATCTTCTTCACCTGCCTTTTTCTCCCCTCACAGAGTCTTATCTCTACCATGGCATCCCTGGCGCTCGCTTTCACCAATCTCACCTGGGCAGCAGAGCTGGTCCAGTTGTCAAAATGCACACCCTGGCAAAG
>MVCY01000006.1 GCA_002049985.1 Candidatus Latescibacteria bacterium 4484_181 | reverse complement strand
GAGGCCTTCGGTCACCTGTTGACTAAAGATCCAAGAGATTTAATCTACGCCAGTAGAATGGCGGCTAAGGTGGACAGTGCAGCCCTACAGGATGGCTACCAGCTTTATCACCACTGTTTCGTCTTCACCAGAGAAGGATTTTGGGCAGTGGTACAGCAAGGCCTAAACGAAGAGACCAGGTATGCCCGGAGATACCACTGGTTGGGCGAAGAAGTGCAGAGCTTCGTCTGTGAGCCCCATCAGGCTATCTGCTCCGACGCCCGTGGCGAGGTTCTCAATATGGTGGCCCAGGAAAGCCACCGGGCAAGGTCCACAACTGCACTGCTGGCCCAGGAAAGACCGGATCGACTGATTTCACAGCTAAAGAGGCTCCAGGGGCTAAAGCTGCCTCCCCGCCACCAGGTTCTGCTCCAGGATATTCATCCCGACAGATTGAATAAGATATTCCTTAAGACCTACGAACAACAACCCCAGGACTTTGAGAGTCTATTAACCATTGGAGGAGTCGGGCGCAAGACAATTCGGGCGCTCAGTTTGGTCTCCGAGCT
Organism: Candidatus Latescibacteria bacterium 4484_181; assembly: GCA_002049985.1. Lineage (GTDB taxonomy): Bacteria > Latescibacterota > MVCY01 > MVCY01 > MVCY01 > MVCY01. The sequence continues at coordinate 10,775 of MVCY01000006.1, read as the reverse complement.
GGTCTACGGAGTTAGCGCCAGTTTCAGGGACCCAGCCAGGTATAGCTTTGCTCATGGCGGCAAAGACGGATACCCGTACCCAGTGGACAGGACCAACTACGACCAGAATATACAGATACTGGAGACAGCCATCTCCAAGGCCAGGATGGGAAACCGCGACAAACTGGAGGCCATCAAAAGATTGAGACTGGTTCAATGAGATTCATTAAACCTGAACATTGTGACAGAGATTGCTTTTTTCCATAACGGAGGTGAGAGAAAGATGTTAGAGAACATTCACTGGCTCGGCCATGCCAGTATCAAGATATCCGCAGAGAGATTGATCTATATCGATCCGTGGAAATTGGGCAAAGACGAGCCGACAGCAGACTTGATTCTGATAACCCATGCCCATTACGACCACTGTTCCCCGGAGGATGTGCAGAAGATATGCGGTGAGCAAACCACCGTTGTCTGTCCCGCCGATTGCGTCGAAAAGCTTCCTGGAAAGATCGAGACAATAAGGCCAGGAGAGAGGCTCGCCGTCGAGGGGATACAGATCGAGGCTGTCCCTGCCTATAATGTGAATAAAGCTTTTCATCCTCGGGCAAATGGATGGGTGGGTTACATTGTAACAGTGGGAGGAAAACGGATCTATCACGCAGGGGACACCGATCTGATTCCCGAGATGGAACAGCTGAAGGTGGATGTGGCCATGCTTCCTGTGGGGGGAACTTATACCATGGATGCACGGGAGGCGGCTGAGGCTGCTAATAGGATCACCCCTCAGGTAGCTATTCCTATCCACTGGGGAGACATCGTCGGCTCAGTGCGGGATGCGGAAAAGTTCAGCCAGCTATGTCAGGTTCCAGTTGAGATTAAGCAGAAGAGTTGAAAGTGGAGGTGAAGAATGGGCCTTGCACTCGCTGTAATCTTCATTGCTATCTGTTTCTTGATTGTAATGATAGCAACTTCTGCTCTGGAGAGCACCGGGCTGGAGAGAGAGCAGGCTCGCCTTCAGGCCCTTTCGGTGTTTTTCGGCACCTGGACAGCTATCCCAACAGAGGCCCCGCGGCAGAGAAAAATCATCAATACCTTAATGATCTTAGGGAAAATCGGCTTCATTATTATCTTAGGTACAGTGGTGCTTTCCATAAGAGATAGCGGTCTGTTGCGCTCTCTGGTTAACTTGCTGATAATTGGGGGGGCCTTCTATCTCTTCTATTGGCTTACCGGGTTCAAGGGGATAGCAGGAAAATTACCTGGCGATATCCTGGCCAAAAAGCCAGTCGCTGAGGATGAAGAGCCGACCAGCCCGGTGGAGGAGATCTTCCGTCAATCAGAAGGATACGGCCTTGCAGTGCTGAGAGTACGAGAGGACTCAAAATTGGTGGGACTGCCCCTCTCCGAATTGGCACTGAAAGAAAAGACGGTAACAGTCCTCTGCATCGAGAGAAAGCAGGAACTGCTGCCCTTTCCCAAGTCCTGGTATAAGCTTCAATCCGGGGATAAGCTGACCTGCTACGGGAATTTAGAAGCAATTAGGCAGATCGCCTGACTAAGAAGGTTGAGATAGGACGACTTATGGGGATTCAGCGGCTAATAGCGAGGTTGCAGCTTAAGCCTGCCCAATCCTTAGCCCTCAGCTTCCTGGGGACAATCTTGCTGGGCACAGTGCTTCTGAAGCTTCCCTTTTCCTCTGCAGCGGGCAAGAGTACTAGCCTGATCGATGCCCTCTTCACTGCTACCTCAGCTACCTGTGTAACTGGATTGGTAGTTGTGGATACCCCCACTCACTTCTCCACCTTCGGACAGGTGGTTATTCTGCTCTTAATTCAGGCAGGGGGGCTTGGGATAATGACACTGTCCACCTCCCTGGCCCTCATCTTCGGCAGACAGATGGGGTTGAGGAGCAAGCTGGCTATGCAGAATGTCTTAGACCAGGTGGATGTGGAGGGCATGAAAAGCCTCATCCTCTATATCCTGAAAATGACATTGGTCATCGAAGTAATAGGTGCTGTTCTACTTTTTCTCCATTGGAGAGGCAGTTTTGGAGAACTTAAGGCAGCGTATCTAGCCATTTTCCATTCGGTCTCTGCCTTCTGCAACGCCGGATTTTCACTGTTTTCCAACAGCTTTGTCAGCTATAAGTATGACCTTGTTTTAAACATAATTATCACCTTCTTAATTATTCTGGGCGGGATAGGGTTCACTGTGGTGGCAGATATTCAACACACCTGGTTTGGCCGAGGCAGAAGCTCGAAGCCTGCCTCTTTAACGATTCACACCAAACTGGTTCTCACAGTAACTGCTCTTCTTTTACTGGTGGGAACCTTGGCCATCTTCTTCGGTGAATACCACAACTGCCTTCAGGGTGTCCCCTGGACCAAGAGGCTCCTCTGCTCATATTTCCAGTCGGTAACGGCCCGTACTGCAGGATTCAATACCTTGGATATTGGCAAGTTAACCAATGTTACTCTCTTCATAATTGCGGTCTTGATGTTCATCGGGGCCTCTCCGGGCTCTACCGGAGGCGGGATAAAAACCAGCACTGTGGGAATATTGGTGCTTTTTGTCCGGGCGATGTTCAGAGGTCAGGAGAAGATAGAGCTGTTTAATAGAACCGCTCCACTGGATGTAGTGCGGAAAGCTGTATGTGTCACTCTGCTTTCAGCCGCTCTGGTCTGTTTGTTGATGTTTCCTTTGTTAGCAACCCAAAAAGCGAATTTTATTCAGCTACTCTTCGAGGCGGTATCGGCGTTTGGGACTGTCGGGCTCTCGACGGGAATAACGCCTAAGTTGACTCTCACGGGTAAGCTTGCCATCGCCTTCTTAATATTTGCAGGCAGAATTGGACCCCTTACAGTGGCCTTTGCGGTAGGACGACGGAGCAGACCTCCTGGCATCTCATACCCTGAGGCAAGAGTGATGGTGGGATAGAAGGAGAGAGGGGATGAGAGGGTGAAGGGGAGAAAAAGACCTTAGCACTTCTCCAATCTGTTCTACGGGGTGGTAAATCATTCTTGTGAAGGCTTACTATTTTAGTTCTCAATTACGGGGGTCGTTCTCGGGTGCAGCCAGAAGATCTCTTGCCAACAGATTGCGCAATGATATTTATGAAGATGAGTACGGTGTAAAAAGCAGGGGAGGTGTTGGGAAATGCAATTTGCAGTGATTGGACTGGGACAGTTCGGCTTCAAAGTGGCCACCACTCTGGCAGCAAAGGGAGCAGAGGTGCTCGCTGTCGACAGCAATCCCGACGTGATAGAACAGATTAAGGATCAAGTTACTCAGGCTATCTGTTTAGATTCAACCGACGAAAGGGCACTCCGTTCCTTAGGACTTCAAGATATGGACGCTGTAGTTATGGCCATTGGGGAAGGTATTGAGGCCAGCATCCTGACCACCGCCTTGTTGAAACGCCTGCGGGTGAAAAGGATAATCGCACGGGCTACCTCCCAGATACACGGGCTGGTCCTCAAAGAAGTGGGCGCTGAAAAGGTGGTCTACCCTGAAGACCAGATGGGTGAACAACTGGCTAAGAGTCTCTTAGCTCCCCATGTTGTCGAACAGATTACCCTGCAGACTGGTCACAGCCTGGCACAGATCCGTCCTCGAAAGGAGTTCATTAGCAAGACGATTCGAGAGCTGGACTTTAGAGCTAAATTTGGCCTGAACATCATCGCTATCCACAAGAAGATTCCCATTGTGACTGAAACCGGGGAAAGCAGTTTCAAAGTCCAGGTGAATGACCTGCCCACCCCAGAGGATAGAATAGAAGAGAACGACCTGTTGGTGGTGATAGGGCCTGACGAAAAAATCCAAAGGTTAGCCGAGGGATAAAAACAGATGAGTCTGTCTCTAAGAAGATATGTTCAATTAAATCTAATTGTGATCCTCAGTGTCGTGCTGTTCGTTGCCACTGAGGCGTATCTCTATATCAAAAGGGTGAACGAAGAATACAGAACTGCTTCTCAGGCTGAGCTCTCTACCCTCCAAACCCTGCAGTCCCTCCAACGACTCTTGTGGAGAGCAGAAAAGGCTGAGAGAAATTTTCTGATAACTAGGAAAAGGGAATACGCAGAACAGACGCAGGAATCTATAGTAGAGTTCGAAAAGCGCATAACCGACTGGGAAGATAGTCAGACCAGGGATGAGCTGTTAAAGTCTGCTCGCCAGTACAACCAACTCCTGGTCACGATGGTGGGTAACATAGACAGGGGTAGGACAACTCAAGGGCGGCAGATCTCTCTCCAACTGTCCGAGCTGAGGGAGGAAATTCGGAAAACGATAGCTGCTGCGTCCGAAAGCAGAATGATTGACTTGCTATCAAGGATACAGGCCAGCCAGGGGATGGCAGCAAAAACCGTCAGGACTATCTGGGTGGGCTCCCTTCTGGTCCTGATAGCCACATTGTTTTTCAGCGTGGTCCTGGCTCGGAAAGTTGCCCGCCCGGTGCAACAGATAAGCGATGTACTTCAAAAAGCTCTAGACGGCGATTTGAGCCAGAGAACAGGGTTGAAACCCGGAGACGAGATAAGAGAACTGGGGCAGAGTTTGGACAGGTTACTGGTTCAGATGAAAACCTTCGACCAGTTGAAGGTGCAAAAGATTACAGAAGAGAAAGAGAAACTGGAAGCTTTGTTAGACATTCTGCCAGAAGGGGTTATTATTGTCGACAGCGAGGGTAGGATCAACCTCATAAATAACTCTTGCCTCCGGTTTTTCGGACTTTCCATGGACAGTGCTGTGGAAAAACCACTGTCGGAAGTGGCCGCAATAGATAAGCAATTGAGAGATTTAGTTACAGAAACATTCACCGGCCGAAAGAAGATTGCCGGCAAAGAGGTGAAAATCTCTGTGGGTTTGGAGCGACCCACGCAAAAAACAGTTTTAGTTAACACAGCCATGGTGCATCGCTCCGATGGAGAGATTTCATATGTAGTGCTGTCCTTAAAAGAGATAACTAAGGAAGAGAAGGTAGGCTTAAAGAGAAAGATTAAAGATGCATTAGGAAAGAAATAGAAGGAATGACTCAGATGAAGATTTGCCGGTTAGCGTTGTTTGACATAGACGGCACGCTGTTGAGCACTGGCGGAGCTGGACGCAGGGCGATAAAAGAGGCCCTGGTAGAGGTCTATGGCACCTGTGGTTCAGCCGATAATTTCCCCTTTGGGGGCAAGACCGACCCTCAGATCGTGAGAGAGCTTTTGCTGGAAGAAGGAGTTTCCGAAGATGTTGTTGAACGGAATCTAGACCTGTTTTTCGCCAGATACCTCCGGCGACTTCGGCAGCAACTGTCCAGGAGCCAATTAAGGCTCTATCCAGGTGTAAAAGAGTTGCTCTCCACACTGGCTGAAACAGAGGGGATGTTCTTGGGATTGCTTACCGGAAATATAAAAGAGGGGGCCTGGATAAAACTGAGAGCCTTTCAACTGGGGAAATTTTTCCGGATGGGTGTTTACGGTGACGACTCAGCGGACAGATACAAGCTACCCAGGATAGCTGTAGAGAGAGCCTCTAAGCAGTTCAAAAAAACTTTTCAAGGCAGAGATGTGGTGATAATCGGGGATACCCTTCACGACATAAGATGTGCCAGCTCCATCGGTGCCCGCACTGTCGCCGTCGCTACCGGGTGGACCTCACTGACTCAGCTTCGGAAACATAAGCCAGATTTCCTTTTCCCCGACTTCAGCGATTACCAGGAGGTAGTGAAGGCAATAACCGCAGAGTAGGCGCAGGGAACGCAAAGTTTTGAATGTAGATGATAGAGGATAACGGCTTCTTCTCTAACTGAGCACCGTTCTCCTTGAGCCGTGTGTTTGAAGCTGCGCGGTTCGATATGAGCAGCAAAGAAGTTCTCTCAGCGACCTTTGCGTCTTCTTTGGGCTCTTTGCGGTTAGATCGGAGAATATGCTATGGGCAAGGTAAAATTGTTTGGAGCTCACTGCGCTTTGGTTTCTAAATGCAACATCCAGAAGAAGCAGAACTAACCCAAAGGAGGTGCGATTTGATCACAGAAGTTTATGCCATGGGAACACAGGGAGGGACAACAGGTGGGGGAGGGGGATTTGCTTTCCTAATCCCGTTTATTCTGATTTTTCTCGTTTTTTACCTTTTGCTCATCCTCCCTCAGCAGAAGAAACAGAAGGCCCATCAGGCAATGCTCAACTCCCTGTCCAAGGGGGACAGAGTAGTGACAGTAGGTGGGCTTTACGGTACAATTGTTGGGATGAAAGACGATAACTCTATAGTTGTTCTGAAGATTGCGGACAATATAAAGGTGGAGGTCTCTAAAAGCTCTATCGCTGGGTTGGTGAAAACGAAGGACCGAAGATGAGGCTGGTCTTTATGGGCACTCCGGATTTCGCTGTGCCCAGTCTGAGAAAGCTGCTTGAAGATGGCCACCAGATAGTGGGTGTGGTGACCCGTCCGGACAGGCCCAGGGGCAGGGGGAAACATCTTGTTCCCTCCCCTGTGAAGAAGGAGGCCATGACAAAGGGGCTGCGGGTCCTGACCGTAGAGGACCTGAAGGACCTGGATTTCGTGAGAAGCTTGAGACAAATGTCCCCGGAGTTGATTGTCGTGGTAGCCTTTCGCATCCTGCCTCCGCAGGTGCTGACTATCCCGCCCCGAGGGGTGATTAATCTACACGCTTCTCTTCTGCCTAAATATAGGGGAGCAGCCCCCATAAACTGGGCCATAATAAACGGTGAAAAGCAGACAGGACTGACCACTTTCTTCATCGACGACCGGGTAGACACCGGGGACATTATCCTGCAGCGAGCGGTACCCATTGGCCAGGAAGAGACTGCCGGCGAGCTCCACGACAGGCTGATGTCTCTTGGGGCTGAGCTGTTGTCCGAAACTGTTTCCTTGGTGGAATCCGGCGATTTCCCCCGAAGACCACAACCAAGAGAGGGAGCGAGCAAAGCCCCTAAGTTAAAGAAGGAAGACGCCCGCATTGATTGGTCAAAGCCCGCTGAGCAGATTAGAAACCTTATTCGGGGCACTAACCCCCGACCGGGTGCCTTCACGCACAGAAAGGGATCTGTTCTGAAAATCCACCGGGCATCGGCACTGACCGCTCCCCAAAAAGGCGCCCCCGGGGAAATACTCAGGGCCGATCCCAAAGATGGCATCTGGATAGCTACAGGGCAGGGAGCATTGTTTCTCAGCCAGCTTCAACCCCAGGATAGGCGACCGATGAGCTCGGCCGAGTTCGTCAGAGGATATGGCGTCAGGAAAGGAGAGCTCTGGGCTTAGCTATACGGCAGGTGGCGTCATAGGCGAAACTTGTAATAGCTATGATAACTTTTGTTAAACCCAGATTCGGAAAAGTGAACGTATCGTGCCTAAAAGGACTTCGAATGAATGGTTGATCCTATTTGCTATAAATATTTTGTCCCTATGGAAACAGACAAGAAGGGACGTATCAAAAGGCATTTTTTAACCGCAAAGTTCGCCAAGAAGTCGCAAAGGTCGCAAAAGGGTAATCATCTATTTATAAAAATGTTGCCCATGTTGAGCACCCGTTGCCTTCTTTGCTGGTATCTTAAATGATTAACTTTTGGTACACCCCCAGGATGTGATTCTTAAACTTACGGAGTCAAACCCTGGCTTATTTGACACAGGTGTAGGTTCTCTTGGAAAATGGAGCTGTTGCCGGCACTGTGGACTCACTTCAGATTTCCATTCCTGTGGGAGGGCCCTCCAGAGCCCGATTCCATCGGCGTCTGGAGACGCCTCCTACAATCAGTTTTGAAGGTGGAATGGAGGACGTTTTCTGCGAAATTGCCGTTCTTCAGCAGAATCTAGGCAAGAGATGGAAAAATCTTCAGAGGGGCTTTTCTGAATCTGGGTTAAACTACACTTTGTTTCAGAAGGAGGGTGATTGGCGATGTTTTTCTTCTGGGACTGGACATTTCTTCTCTTAATCCCGGCCTTGATCCTTGCTGTCTATGCGCAGTCAAAGGTGAAGGGCGCGTATGCACAATACAGCCGGGTCCGTTCCGGTTCAGGGATGACCGGTGCCCAGGTGGCCCGGAACCTACTTGACCGCAACGGCTTAAGCCAGGTGAGAATAGAGAGAATTCCGGGGGTACTCTCCGACCACTACGACCCCAGAACCGGCGTGCTAAAGCTCTCTGAGGATGTCTACAGCTCAAGGTCTGTTGCCGCCCTTGGGATAGCTGCCCACGAGAGCGGGCACGCCATCCAGCATGGGGTAGGATATTCCCCTTTGATGTTCAGAAACAGTTTTGTGCCGGTGGCCAACTTCGGGTCAAGCCTCGCCTTTCCGCTGTTTATCCTCGGATTCCTCTTCTCAGGGCCGCTCAAGGTGCTAATGGACGCAGGGATTATCCTGTTCAGCTTGGCGGTGGTTTTCCACGTCGTCACCTTACCAGTGGAGCTGGATGCCAGCCGGAGGGCCTTAGCGCTTTTGAACAGAGAGGGAATTTTGGCACCAAACGAGCTGACAGCAGCCCGCAAGGTCTTGAACGCAGCTGCCTGGACCTATCTGGCAGCGGCCGCAATGGCCGCCTTACAGCTTCTCAGGCTAATCCTCCTCAGAGGCCAACGGGATTGATGGTATCGAGGCCAGAGGCCCTCTTGCCCCAAGGGTAGAGGGAAAACAATAGAAAATTGACCAGCTTCTATCGAAACTGTCGAAATAGGAGTTTTTAGCAGGAGAGAGAATGGTGAAACAACATAAGATAAGAGTCGGCGTTATAGGCACTGGCATAGGAAGTTATCATATAAGGGCATATCAGAAACTGCCTGAGGTAGAAGTGGTGGCAGTGGTTGATTTAGACTCGAAACGGGCGAAGCAGATCGCAGAGGAGTACGGAATTGCCCATTCCTTCAGCGACTACCGAAAGCTTCTGGACCTAAAACAGATCGATGCGGTCTCGGTGTGCACTCCCAATTTCCTCCATGCCGAGATCACAGTGGCTGCCCTTCAGGCCGGAAAAGATGTGCTGTGTGAGAAACCAATGGCTATGAACACCCAAGAAGCGGAAATGATGGTTAAGGCAGCCAGACAGACCGGCCGGAAATTGATGATGGCCTTCTGCAGACGCTTCCAGAACGATTCTCAATGGCTTAAAAAATACATCGAGGCTGGAGAGTTGGGCGAGATTTACTATGCCAAGACAGGCTGGTTGAGACGTCGGGGTATCCCTGGCCTGGGCGGGTGGTTCACCACCAAGGCAAAATCCGGTGGCGGACCGCTTATCGACCTGGGTGTTCATATGCTTGATCTGGTACTCTGGCTTATGGGCAATCCCCGGGCAGTCTCGGCCAGTGGCTCCACTTATGCTAAGTTTACAGACCTGTATCCCCTGGAAAAGGGAACCCTTGATGTAGAGGATCTGGCGTGTGCCCTTGTCCGGCTTGAGACAGGAGCCACTGTGTTCTTAGAGACCAGCTGGGTCTCCAACATAAGTGGTGACAGAGTCTACTCATCGCTTTTTGGAACCAAGGGCGGTGCAGATTTTCCCCCTCTGAAAATATATACAGAGAAACACGGCAAGCTGGTTGACTTAGAACCGCGGCTCCCGGAGATAAGCGGCTACGACGGTGAGGTTGCCCATTTTGTTGAATGCATTCTCCAGGACAAGGAGCCGACGGCTACTGCCGAGCAGGGACTGGAAATCACCCGAATACTGGATGCCATCTACGAATCGGCCGAGACGGGGAAGGAGGTACTACTCAGGTAGCTTTTTGGTACATTCTAAGAGACCTCTGATATTGGTATTAACACGAAAACAAAGGGAGAGGAGCTCCTTTAACAGTGTCTCTAAGGTGACTTAATCTAATTCTGTAGCACAGGGAGAAAGAGAATGTACGATTTGGTGACTTTTGGGGAAGCGATGTTGAGGCTTTCGCCGCCGAATTTCAGACGGCTGGAACAGACCACTAACTTTGATGTGCAGATTGGCGGTGCCGAGATGAACGTGGCAGTGGCTGCCAGCCGCCTGGGTCTGAAGACCGCCTTTGTGACCAAGCTGCCCCGCAACCCTCTGGGTAAGATGGTGGAGAACAAAAATCGTGAACAAGGAGTAGATACCCAACATATCCTCTGGACAGATGAAGGGAGGGTCGGCATCTACTATCTCGAATTTGGCGCCTCCCCCCGTGCCAGTCGAGTGGTCTACGACCGCTCCGGCTCGGCCATCAGCACCGTCCGCCCCGGAGAGATAGACTGGAAGAGGATCTTGGGGCAGACCCGGCTGTTTCACCTGTCCGGAATCACCCCGGCCCTGAGCCCTACGGCCGCTGAAACCACCCTGGAAGCGCTGAAAACAGCCAGGGAGGTGAACTGTCTCGTGAGCGTGGACTTAAACTACCGGGCAAAACTCTGGTCACAACAGCAGGCCAATAAGACGATGACCAAGGTTATGGAGTACACCGATCTGTTGTTCACCACCGAAGAGGACACCCAGAGGGTGTTTGGCATAACTGCCGATACCTACGAGGAGGTGGCCGCCACACTGGCGGAGAGATTCTCCTTAGAGACAGTGGCTATGTCGTCAGATGACAGAGGAACAGGGGAGCTTATGGGAAAGGTTGTTGAACTGCGGAAGTTGGTGAAAATCAGGGAAGATCTGAGAAAGAAGGGCCTTAAGGTCGTCTTTACCAACGGCTGTTTCGACATTCTCCATCGGGGTCATATAGAGTATCTAAAAGAGGCCAAGCAACTGGGTGATGTCCTCATTGTCGGACTTAACACCGACCAGTCCGTACGCCGCGTGAAAGGGAACAGGAGGCCGATTAACTGTCAGGAAGACCGT
>MVCY01000070.1 GCA_002049985.1 Candidatus Latescibacteria bacterium 4484_181 | reverse complement strand
ACGGCAGAATTGGAAGGAAAATTTTGTCGGGTGCTATCCGGACAGAAACGGCCTGACGTCTCTGAAGACGAAGGAGTTAAATTAGTGGTTGAGGCGATCCAATTGTGTCTCCCGACAGCGGAAGAGTATGACGTGATTTTAGTTATGGAAAACCATTACAAGGACAGTTTTTGGCAATATCCGGAGTTTGCCCAGAAAAAAGATGTATTTCTTAAGATAATCAATCAAATCGATTCGCCATATTTTGGAATTCAATTCGATCCATCCAACAGTATCGTTGCGGGAGAAGACCCGATTGATTTACTTCAGGCGGTGAAATATCGGGTAAAGACGATGCATGCCAGCGACCGTTATTTAGAACCAGGAACAACACTTGAAGAGTTAAAACAATCCGATGGCGCTATCGGCTATTCTGAGAAACTGCACCATGGGTCAAATTTGGCTGACTCGCCTGTATGTTACTCTGAGCGAAGGGAAGGGTCTCTACAAATTAAGACTGAGATTCTTCACTTCGTTCAAAATGACGTTTCGTAAAGCAAAGTATTTGGCAAGTTCAGGATTGCCCAGACAGTAGGTAGCGAGTTTTTTTCGCTCAGGAGAAACTTCAAGAAGGCAAAAATTTTAATTCATGGAGTAAACCTGACCATTGAGGAAGGTACCGTGCATGTGATATTTGGTCCCAATGGTTCAGGTAAGACTACCCTTGTGGGTGCCATTATGGGGTTACCTTAATATAGGGTGACCGATGGAGACATAAAGTTCAAGTGAGAATCTATTGTAGTATTTAGCTATGGAAGAGCTCATCCGCACATTTATTGCTGTAGAGATCAGCAAATCCGTAAGAGACCAGATATCCCGGCTGGAGCAGCACTTGCGGAAAGAGGGGGCGAAGGTGGGCTGGGTTAGACCTGAAAACCTTCACTTGACGCTGAAGTTTCTGGGTAATGTCCAGTCGGTCCGCATTGAAGATGTGGTAGGGGCAACCCAAGACGCGGTTCAAGGAATAAAACCCTTCGCCCTGTTTTTCTCTGGACTGGGTGCCTTTCCAAGCTTGAAACGCCCTCGAGTTATCTGGATTGGAGTAGAGGAAGGGGCAGTGAGTCTGGGGAGAATCCAGAAAGAGCTGGAAGAGAAGCTATTCCAGCGAGGCTTTGCCCGAGAAGAACGGGAATTTTCACCCCATCTAACCATCGGAAGGGTAAAATCCCAGAAAGGTATCGGTGGACTTGTCTCAAAGCTCGAGAAGACACAATTTGAGTCTGAAAAGATGTGGGTGGAACAGATCGTGGTGATGCGCAGTGATCTGAAACCTACCGGGGCAGTCTACACCCCCTTAGGGGTTTGCCAACTGGTTTAACCCAATCTGGAAAAATTGAACACTGAAAAGCACCGAACGGCATCGAATATTTATTGACTGATAAAAAGGTTCCCTCGAAGAAGGCCGATTCTGCTGAAAATGGCCTCCATTCTATCTTGAAGACAGATGTAGGAGGCGTCTCCAGACGCCGACGAAATCGGGCTCTGGAGAGCCCTCCCACAGGAATAGATGTGTGAGGTGAGCGGGCAGTACTGCCAGGACCTCTATTGTTCGACGGGCTCTAAAGATGAGCAAAACTGCCATTGCAAACGAAGCAAAGGATCTGACCTGTTGATGAATTGGACTAACTTATGAGATGCTTGAGCAAGCTCAGCATGGCAAGAACGGACTTTCTACGAATAGCTCAATATTGCAGTGGACTCTTCCCTGTTGGTGAGTAGTTGTTGTGCTTAGAACCGGTCACCAGTGACCACTCGCCAATTCCACTGAAAGGTCAAAAACTATCAAGAAAGGAGTGAGAGAGATGGCCGACGAGGAGAAATTGAAAGTAGCAGAGCTGGCAGTGTCGCAGATAGAGAAGCAGTTTGGCACTGGATCCATAATGAGATTGGGAGATGAGCGGTTCCGGGTGAAGGCTGAAACTATCTCCACCGGGTCGCTCACCCTGGATGCTGCCTTAGGCATTGGGGGAGTGCCCAGAGGCAGGGTGGTCGAGATATTTGGCCCGGAGGCATCGGGCAAGACCACCCTGGTACTCCACGTAATTGCTGAAGCACAGAAAAAAGACGGCATCGCCGCCTTTATCGATGCCGAGCACGCCTTAGACCCAGTCTACGCTAAGAACTTGGGTGTAGATGTGGATAATCTGCTTATCTCCCAGCCCAATTATGGAGAAGAGGCATTGGAAATCACCGACACTCTGGTCCGCAGCGGGGCGTTGGATGTGATTGTCATCGACTCGGTGGCGGCATTGGTGCCAAGGGCGGAGTTGGAAGGAGAGATGGGAGAGTCCCATATGGGACTTCATGCACGATTGATGTCCCAGGCGCTACGGAAACTCTGTGCCTCCATAGATAAGTCGCGCACTTGCGTAATTTTCACCAATCAGATCCGGATGAAGATCGGAGGGCTTCAGTTCGCCAATCCCGAGACCACCACAGGCGGACAGGCCCTAAAATTCTATTCATCTGTGCGGTTGGATATCAGACGCATTGCAGCCATCAAGAGCGGGGACCAGACGCTGGGCAACAGAACCAGGGTGAAGGTGGTGAAGAACAAGATGGCACCGCCTTTTAGAATTGCAGAATTCGATATCATATACGGAGAGGGGATCTCCAGGGAGGGCGATCTATTAGATACAGCCGTTGCACATAATATCGTTCAGAAGAGCGGTACTTGGTTCGCTTATGAAAAGGAGAGATTGGGACAGGGACGGGAGAACGCCAAGGCATTTCTGAAAGAAAATCCGGAGATCGCTGCCCAGATTGAGGCAAAGGTGAGGGAGACATTGGGGCTTGCTCCAAAGGAGTGAAGATCACAGAGCTGCTTGGGGACCAAGATTCAATACTCGCTGCCCCTTTCCCAGCTTCATAGAAGAGGCGATGGCCTGGGTGATGAACTGTTTGGCCCTCTGCACCGCCTCCGGTACATCCCGTCCTCGGGCCAAACTGGCAGTTATGGCGGCGGAGAAAACACATCCCGTGCCGTGAGCCCCCTGGGGGATCCTCTCCGCCCTGAACTCCCAGAATCTGCTTCCGTCGAACAGGACGTCTACCGCCTGTTCCTCCAGATGCCCTCCTTTTACCAGGACAAATTGGGGGCCCAGCTTCCACAGGCGCTCTGCTGCTCTTCTCATCCCATCTAAAGATCTCACCGGCTCTATTTCTGCTAAGATTTGAGCTTCAAAGAGATTGGGAGTGACTACCTTGGCCAAGGGCAGCAGATCCGCCCTCAACAGCTCTACTCCATGAGGATCAAGAAGAGCGGTGCCGCCGGTAGCACTCATTACCGGGTCTACCACCAGGTTTTGAACTTTGTACCTCTTCAACTTCTGGCAGACTGCTTTCACAATAGAGCCACGGTGGAGCATACCAGTCTTGACAGCCTGAATCTCTATGTCTGTGAAGATTGTGTCTATCTGCCGAGCAACAAATCGAGCCGGGAGAGGATGGAGCGCCCAGACCCCGGCGGTATTCTGGGCAGTAGCTGAGGTGATGACAGAGAGTCCATAGACCCCGAAATTCCAGAAAGTTCTCAGGTCTGCTTGAATTCCTGCTCCCCCACTGGGGTCGGAACCGGCGATGGTCAGCGCCCTTTTCAACTGTTTTTACCCTCCTGTTCGCATATTGTTGCCAACTGTTCGGCCGCTTTTCGAGGATCAGGGGAGGCGAACACTGCCCAGGCCACAGCTATTCCGTCTGCTCCAGCCCTTAGGACCCGAGCGGCATTCTCTCTGTTTATTCCCCCGATGGCTATCACCGGTATCCCGACCGCTTTTTTAACCTGAGAGATTAACTCCAGGCCGGTCGCTTCTCCAACATCCGGCTTCACCGCGGTGACGGTTCTGTTCACATAAATCGGACCGACCCCCAGATAGTCAGCTCCTCCCCGCCAGGCACCGATTGCCTCCTGAAGATTGCCCGCTGAGATGCCTATGATCTTCCCAGCTCCCAATATCCGTCTGGCCTGGGCCAAGGGTGTGTCTTTTTGGCCCAGATGGACCCCGTCGGCATCCACTGCTTCTACCACCTGCAGGTTATCGTTGATGATCAAGGGCACACCGTACTCCTGGGACACCCTGCGAAGCATTCTCGCCTCCTGGATCATCCCTTCCTCAGACAGATGTTTTTCCCGGTATTGAACCACTCTGGCCCCTCCTTGAATGGCCATCTCTACTACCTCTGCCAGTGGCCGTCCTCGAGAGAGAGCGGAATCTGTGACCACGTAAAGCCCCGAGATAGTGATATTTTTCATCTGAAGCCTCAGAGATATTACAATTGGAGAGATAAGGAACCCAAAGCCGTTCTTTTAGTTAACCCTGCGGTTAGTTCTCTCTATAAGAAACCTGCTAAGAAAGTCCTTTTCCATGGGCGTAGGGCAGAAGTGGGTTCTAATCGCTGAGGGCATAGCCCCCACATGAAGTACACCATGGCCTTCACCCCTAAGTGTGGCGATAAATCGTCCGGCTACCGCATAATTAGGCTGACAATGAAAGCACCCATCCCTAAGACCCAGAGTCTACGCACCATAAATGGGCTACACTACAGACAACAACAAAGCATGCCTTTACCAACTGCTTTTTCTCCCCCTCTCCCTCTCACCCACTCTCCCCCTCTGCCTGTCCGAGAGGCACGCTGCAAGCGACGGTTCATAGCAGTGAGACTTATCGCCTATCGCCAGCAAAGGGATGGCTCTTACTTCTTGGCCTTACGCTTAAACAGTTCCCTGATCCTTTCGATGGTGTCGATCTGATCCACATTCTTATCCTCTCTAATTCGGCTGATGCGGGCAAATCTCAGAGCAAAACCGGACTGATAGTGCGGGCTTTTCTGTATCTCGTTGTAAGCCACTTCCACAACCATCTCTGGCCTCACATACACTGTGTAGGGGGTCTCGGAGGTTTTAAGGGCTTTCAGCCTTTGGGTAATATCTCTGGCCTCACATACACTGTGTAGGGGGTCTCGGAGGTTTTAAGGGCTTTCAGCCTTTGGGTAATCCAGGCAAATTCTTTGTCAGTCAACCCCTTGAAGGTTTTCCCCACTACGTATAGCCGGCCAGATTCTTCGTCTCTGGCCGCCAAGTGATAGTTGGAAAGCCAGCCTCTCCTTCTTCCATGGCCCCAGTCTGCTGCGATCACAGTCAGGTCAAGATGATCGGCAGGTTTGATCTTGAACCAATTCTTGCCTCTTGCGCCAGGGGTATAGGGACTGTCTAAGGCCTTTGCCATCAGCCCTTCATGGCCACAGTCCATAGCTTTAGACAAAAATTCCCTAGCAGCAGCGACATTGTGAGTCACCAGTCTGGGAGCCAACAGAGAAGGGTCGCAGATACTGGACAACAGGGTCCGTCTCTCTTCATAGGGTGTGTCGATTAGAGACTTCCCTTCCCAGTAAAGCAGGTCAAACAGATAGAGTCTTGCTGGCACCTCTCTTATCATTTCATCTAACCGGTGAACTCTCCTGAACCTTCGCATTATCTGTTGGAAAGGCAAGGGTTTTTGATCTTCCCCTACGGCTATCACTTCACCTTCGACTACCGCCTCTCCGACCTTAAGCCGTCTTCACCTGCTCGGCGTTTTTGTGAATTTGAACCCGTGCTCCGTCAAATTTGTACTCCAGGGCAGTTCTGCCTCTATGTTCAGAGAAGACCTGGTCAAGGTCTTCTGCCACCTGGGCTAACATGGGTTGAATCGGCTAACATGGGTTGAATCGGTTTGAAGACCTGGATATCAATGGCCTGAAGTCCAATTTTCCCCTTCCTGAGGGCTACAGTGGCCACCTGCCCCAGGTCGCCAGCGAACATATACGCCTTTCTGACCAATTCCACATCTACCCCAGCGGATCGAGCGATGGCCTCCAGCATCACGCCTTCACCGACGCCGTGTTGCATCTCTCCAAATATCATCTTGAGTAGGTATTTAGCTTCGAGCTCTCTGGCGCGACTCAGCATCTCCTTCAGGAGACTCTCCTTCTTCGCTCTCGACCCTTTGCCGCAGGCAGAGGCGATCCGGACCCTGCCTATGATTAACAACACCGCCGGGCCTATCTCCTCTTCTTCCAGAGAATGCAAGAAGGCCCCGACCAGCTGGACCATCTCCGTCCTTCTGGCAGTCTGTTGAAGCTTTGCACAGAGTTCTACCAGGGCAATGAAATGAGTCTCCTGAACCATCTTGACTCTACATGTTTAAAGCGGAATCGTCGAATTCAACGGAAAAAACCTCCTCCACTGCTTCGCATCACTACGGAGGCAGTATAGTCCTTTATGGCTGTGATTTGCCCTGAACCGGGAACTTAGCAACCTTCAGCTTTC
>MVCY01000001.1 GCA_002049985.1 Candidatus Latescibacteria bacterium 4484_181 | reverse complement strand
CCCCCCCCCCCTCTCTATTCCTGTTACTCTCATTCTCTATGATTCTCTCTCACGCGCGTGCGTATGTGCGTGTGCGTGTGTGCATGAGTGTGAATACTCAAGACCCAAGAAACCCCTGAATCTTCAAATTCTCATTCTTTGGTGGGTAGATTCAACGCAAAGGACATTACAAAGGGGTAAGGTGCTCCTGAGTATCCTGCGTTCAATAGAGACACCTTTTTGTGCAAATATGAAGAAACTGTGTTCTGTCTCTCATTACCTTTTTCACATTCAGGAAATCGAACCCTGGAAACCCATCTCAGAAACCCGAATTTTACATAATGTACGTTAAGCGACATAAGGAATGTAGTAATATCAGACAGTTAACTGTTTCAGGGGATTATGGGTTGAATTAGTGACTACAGGTAATGTGTGGTGAATTGTACAGGTACTTGTACGTGTTGGCTAAATCTGACCAGTGTGTAACTTGGTTACACATACGTACTCTGATTACGTATTGGCTAACTTTAGCCAATTGGCTAATTCTGACCAGTCTACTTTGACTATTACTTTTAACCTCCCAATACTCTGTTACTTTTTCACTTCCTTTCTCACTTTCTCCCCTTAATATCCTGGCAAACTGTTGGAGATTCTTAACCAATGCCAAAAATACTTGCTTACTGTAGCAATTTCCTTTTAACGTACTGTTATTGTTATTATTTCCTGTCACTCTCTTGTGTTTGGCATGACTTGTGCAGGAGTTAATTGACAAAAGACAAACACAATCTCAGGAGGTAAGGATAATGAAACAATTCACGATTAGAGAGATTGTAACATTGCCGGAAGAGGAGGTAAACCATGACTGAAGTAACCACTGAGCTGCGATACAAAATGCTTGAAAAGCAGATATATGAAGAAGGCTTTGAGAGAGGCTATAATATAGCCTCCTGGCAGGACTTACCCGAAATTGGAACAGAGATACCACGCTTTATGGTAGACGGTTTCTCCGGAATCATTGAGAACGTGGAGGACGCCCAGGAAGTATTCATATCCATCTGCTATAGTGCAGAAGTTAGTAACCGACAGTTTTCTCCATTTGAGTTCTTTTGCCATGAACTCAAAGCCTTGGATGAAGTAGCCTCTTTTGACGTTTGGGGAGTGTTTGAAGATGGTATAACCGATGGTTTCTATGCCAACTGGGATTCCCGGAAAGATTACTATGACAAGTAAGACAGCAGTTGCCAGGCGGATAGATTCTCCATGGTGGCAATTGTTTAGCCTGGATCAGGACATGGATAAGTTCTCCGCTCCTGATTCGGGCATTTTATGAGGGGGTACAAAGATGATCGTTGATAATTCCCAAGACATAATTGATAGCAGAGACATTATTGCCCGTATTGTGGAACTCCACGAACGCGCAGAAGATGATCTACTTGAACCCGAAGAACAGGAAGAACTGGACATTTTGACATCCCTTGCAGAACAAGCAGACCGCTCCCCTGACTGGGAGTATGGAGAAACCTTAATCAGGGATAGCTACTTTAAACAGTATGCCCAGGAACTCGCTGAAGACATAGGAGCAGTACAAGATATCTCCAATTGGCCGTTGTACTGCATTGACTGGGAATGGGCCGCCCAGGACCTGAAAGCAGACTACTTTTGTGTAGACTTTGACGGTGTAGATTACTGGTTTCGCAACTAAAACTCTAAACGTCCTGAGCATGACAATAAACTGCTCGAAAGGGGGTTTTATGTCACATTTTTATGGCACTTTACAAGGAAACCGAGGCCAGGCTACCAGGTGTGGAACCAAGGAATCTGGTTTGATCGTAACCGCCGCCGGCTGGGAAGGTGCAATTAGAGTCTATCTTCAGTATGACGAAAAAGCAGACCGGGACAAGTACATTGTAGATTTGATTCCATGGCAAGGCAAAGGTGAATTCAAAACTCTTTGTTTAGGCGAACTATGAAGCCCGGGATTGAAGACATTATAAAGCAACTGGAAGCATGTGAGAGAATCAATGCTTACTTGAACATGCTTCCGGAGGCGTCACCGGAAATCAAGCAACGCCTGAGAGAAGAAACCCTAAAAATGGAGGATAAAAAATGCTTATCACGAGAGAGAAACTGGCTTTAGCAAAATACGCCCCAAAAAACCATAACTGCAAGGCTGTAAGACGCCTATACTTGAAAGGTGACCAGGCCATTGTCACAGATGGCAATATTCTAATTGCCGTGAAGGATACAGAGGAGGTACGCCTCCCCGATTCCGATTATCCTGACATAGGGGTTAAGGACGGTTACACACCGGACGATCTTATCACTCCAGCCACAGCAGAGAAGGTACTCAGGAATATGCCCAAGAAAGAGGCTCTCCCTGTATTGGAGCGCGCTATCATGGACAAGGAAGAAGAAACCCTTAAATTCGGCTGCACCGATCTGGATACTTCAGTCATTATCTCACAGAGAAACATAGACGAATGCTTCCCTGACTTGGAGAAAGAGATAAATCAAGAAGGGGAAGAGATAATCGTTCTTGATGTAGCCTTGATGGAAAAAGCCATCAAAGCCCTAAAGGAATTTAAGCCTGTCCGGGGCAGAGTATCCCTGCACAAGTTTAGGTCAGGAGAAAATGAAGCCGCTGGGATAACCTTCAGGTGCAAAAACGATCCCGGGGCGTCTATGACAGTCTTGGTTATGGGAATAGTGAAAGTATAATGTTTTGTGCCCCCCGGAAATGCAAAATGTCTGAAAAAGCTTGTGAGTGTAATCAAAGGATTGCACTCACAGCAATCTCTAAGCTTTTGAACTTCAGGACTGTAACAGAACTGGAGTTTGACAGAGTTTTAGCTTTTGGAAATTGTCCCAAAGGGGACAGAGAACTTTCCAGACAGGCAATTCAGGAATATTTCCGAAAACTGCTTGAGCCGGAATTTGATTCCGGAGACAATTTTTATTGACAAGTACGCAAGAAAATGTTATAACAGACAATCATGGAGGGAACGATGCAGACAGAAATTGACAAAGCAATCCGAATGAGAGCCCGGGCCAAGGCCCTGGAAGATGAAGCCGCAAACCTGAAAGAGGGGGCGAACGACATCCTTACGGCATTGATGCCTGTTTTGGGCCTCAAGACAAGCACCCTGGAAGGTGTGGGAACCGTCACCCGAAGTATCAGCAAGGGGAGTTCCATTAACAGGCTCAAGCTTATTGAAAATCTCCTGGACTTGAATCTGGACCCGGACGTTATCACTGACACCATCCAAAAATCAAGCTCGGACTGGGAGAAAGAGGTAATCAAGTTTGTAAGGGCGAAGGTATGATTCAGCAACTGGTAGTGGACTACAAAATCACGTTCAATTCAGAGCATGGCAGGCATGTTCTTGCAGACTTAGAAGAGTTCGCAGGTTACAATAAGCCCTGCTTCTCCAAAGGGTTTCCGGACGAGACAGCCTTCATGTTGGGGCAGCGGAATATTATTCTCAGGATCAAAAGAATCCTGGCAGAAAGGGAGGCCTAAAGATGGGGAGACTTTGTACTCTATATCGTGTGGCAAAAAGGTTCAAAGATTGCTCTGACAGATACTATGACATAGGAAGCCGAAGGACCTTGGAGGGACGGAAGGCATGGAAAGACCTCGTCAGGGCCGAACAAGTGTTGTTTCAGGTTATAGAGGACATGGAAAACGAACAAGCTTCCGGGTAAAGGGGGAAAACATGAAAATTGTAGCAACAACTGGGGATGGTTACTTAATTGAGGCAACACAGAAAGAAGTCGAAGAGATTCTGAGTGCAGTGACTGGTATAAAATATGATCAAATATGTATTGGCCAGAAGATTGCAGCGGTTGATTATGCAGATACAATCAAACGTGTTAAGGCTCTGTCAGAAAGTCCCAAATTTAAGAATCTGCTCCAAGAAGTTTGGCTTTTCAATGAATACGTGGAAAAACTGAAGAAGGCTGTAGAAAATGTAAAAGAGGTTGAATCATGAAAAGAATGTTATTATCAACATTGACTTGGATATGGCGTTTCAAAAAGATGCTTATTCTTTACATTTTGATGAGTTTGTCTATTATCTGGTCTTGCTCTAAGCCTCCTCCTTCTACTCTGGAAGAGTTTATGTTGGCCTTCCTTGAGGGCATGCCACAAGACCAGGTATTGGCCTTCCTTGAAGATATGCCGCAAGATCAGGGCCAGTGGAGCCAGTACCAGATGGAACTCAACGACCGCCTGTATCAGTACCAGAGAGAAGAATCTGCTCGACAGGCCCAAGAGTATCGGGAACTGTTAAGAAACCAGCAACCGGAAAGTTGCCGTCAGGGAGGGAGCTATGGACACGAGGGAGAGCCGCGCTTCTATGAAAACTATTAGCAGCCTGCAACAGCTACTTGGGGCTATTATGGTAGTGGGAGTGATTATTGCCCTGCCCTTAGCCGGTGTTGGATTTATTGCCCTGGGAATCTCAAAATGTATAAGGGGGTTACTGTGTCTGGTTACCGGGAATACGTGGAGATAGGTGTGAAGGTTATTCACGAAACTGAGATGACCGTCTTATTAGACAACGGGGACACAGAGCTTTGGGTCCCAAAAAGCTGTATCCGAGACGGTTATGACGTTGATTACGAAGGAGACATGGACCTGGACATAGCACTTTGGTTCGCAGAAAGGGAAGAATGGGTATGAAAAAGATGTCAAACAAAGAGTTAGCCAGGAAAACAGGGTTCTCAGAACCCCATATTTCCAGGGTACTCTTAGGCAAAACAACACCATCCGTTGACTGCCTCACGAAGATGGCAATAGCGTTGGATGATACTGTTGATGCAGTATTGAGACACATTGTCTTAAAGAGTGCAGGGGTAAAAAAGTGATCTTCGGATTACCTCCGAAATTTTCAGTTTGGCGGGAAGGCCAACAGGAAGAGTGCATTCACATTATAGGCCCCGGACCCCGTTTCCGGCTCCTGGCTGCCCCCACTGGATTTGGTAAGTCTGTTGTTTATGTTGCAGCGGCAGCGCTTTCCGGCAGGACAGCTATTTTGACCTCCACAAAGGGGTTACAATCTCAGTTAAAGCGAGATTTTGGTGGAGTAGACATTCGGGGCCGTAACAATTATCCTTGCAGGCTCAACACACACCTCACATGCGATCAAGGGCTCTGTTTATTTGGCGTCAGGTGCCCTATGAGAGAGGAGGGCGGTTGCCTCTACCTTGACCAATTGAAACGGGCAAGGCATTCCAAACTTGTGATCACGAATTACAGTTACTGGCTGGCACAACATGAATACTCTGAGGGATTAGGGGACTTTGACTTCCTTGTACTGGATGAGGCCCATGAAATCCCCAAGCATATCCTGGATCACATGGCAGTAACTATCAAACCTCCTCGTAAGCCTCCCCAAACATTAGCAGGCTGGCGGGAATGGGCCGAAGGTGAGAAGTTTGCGGTGGAGCAACACATAAAGAAGGCAAAGGAAGCCCGGAAAGAGAAAACTTTTGCTATTCTACGTGCCAGGCTCACAAAAATATCCAGGCTGGCGGAGATGTCTGAAGACTGGAAATGGGAGGCATCCCCGGAAAAAATTTTCTTTTCTCCGGTTTGGCCTGCTCCCTATGCAGGCAGGTTATTCCTGAGTATTCCAAAGGTGCTCCTGACATCCGCAACACTGGTCCCAAAGACAGCAGACTTGCTGGGTATTCAGGATTATGTTTATCGAACGGTACAGTCCTCATTTCCAGTAGCAAATCGCAGGTTCATTCACTTGCCGACTGTAAGAATAAATTTCAGGTCCACTGAAGCCGAAGAACACGTGTGGATTCGGAAAGTGGATCAGATAATCAACAAAAGGAAAGGGAAGGGGATCATCCACACGGTGTCATATGCCCGGCGGGATCTTCTCCTGAAGTTCTCAAAACACAAAAAATTGATGTTAACCCATAACAGTAAGAACACAGAGGAGGTGGTGCAAAAGTTTAAGAAAGCAAAGAAGGGGATTTTGATATCCCCGTCCATGGCAACCGGCTGGGATTTTCCAGGTGACCAATGCCGGTGGCAGATAATTGTCAAGCTCCCTTATCCGGACATGCGGGGCGTCATTGCTCAGACCAGGAATAAGCAGGACCCGAGATTTGCTTCCTATCTGACGGCACAGCAATTGGTTCAAACCGTCGGCAGGGGAACACGATCAAAGGATGATTGGTGCGAGACATTTATCCTGGACAACAACATTGTTTGGTTCATGAACCGCAACAGGGACCTGGTACCAGAGTGGTTCTTGGAAAGTTATTCAATTAAAAATCTAATACCAAAGGAGAAAACAACATGATTAGCTTAAATCCGGAAACATTCGTTGAGGGTGGTGGCCTTATTGATGACGCCAAAGTCACCTTTGACGAATGTAGTTTTGAAATGTTCGACTATGGAGGAAAGATTGTCCCAGGTGTTCCCACTCTCAAAGTCTCCATGACCACGGAAGATGGGGACGAGGTAACCCAGAATTATTCCGTAGGAAGCCCGAAAGACTGGGCACCTTCCGAGGATGGTAAAGGGTTAGTTGCTGTAGGAAAGGCAACGGCCCTCCGGCTGTCCTCCAATTGCGGTATCTTTCTCCAGAATCTTGTCGATGTGGGATTCCCCGCGGACAAACTGGGTGAAGATATCAGCATCCTTAAAGGACTGGTGGCCCACGTGATCCAGATTCCGGCCCCAAAACGTGCCGGCCTCAAAAAGAAGGAAGGCGACTTTGAGAAAACAATTCTCGTAGTAGACGAGATCATTAAGCTGCCCTGGGAGAAGAAGTCAAAGAAAACGACGAAGGCCAAAGCCAAGGCAAAGACCTCCACCAAGACAGAGGAGGCCGAAGGTGATAGTGACCTGAATGCAAAGGCCATCGAACACATTACAAAGCTCTTGGCCGAAGGTGATGGAACACTTGCAAAGAAAGACCTTCCAGCGAAGTTGTTCACAACCTTGAAGACTGACCCAGATCGTAATGCTATTATCAAGATTGCATTTGACGATGAATTTCTGGAAGCGGGTCCCTGGACCTATAACTCTGGAGAAGGGACGCTGACTTTGTAATATAAGTCCATTCACATATTTATTATAATCCGGATGCTTTTGCTATAAGCATTCGGATTATAATAATTGGATTATTGAGAGGCCAAAAACATGAAAAGAGAAACTACAACTGATGGTGTATGCGCTGCCATAGTACAATACTTATGGCAACAGGGATATGACCACGAACGATCTTGGAAGTTTGCTTGTGAAATAGGGAGGCTTATTCAAGACTTTGAGGAGAAGCAGGCTGCCTTTAATGATTTGCATATCGAAAAAATTTCTGACGCTGGGGAAGTAAAAATTGCAAGAAAAGAAAACGAAACAAATGCGCTGCTTAAAAAGGGTTGGTCACTTTTGGATATCGGAACATCATATATGGATGGTGTAGATATGAAGAGAATATATTTTGTCCTTGCAAAGAAGCGGAGATAGGATATGCAAGTACAGACAAGCATTGTAAATTGGCCGAAAACAATGTTTGAGGATGCCGAACCTCGTGCTGAGGGTCTTCACCTCTCAATCATTATTGACTCCCTCCTGGACAGGGCAGGACTCGGCTACAAGGGCAAGGGTTTCACGGATATGCAACTCACGGCTGAAATAGGTCTCCTGTGGGAAAATGTCCTGTCCAAGGTTATGAGAGACAAGTATGCCACCAGGCCCCCCCAGATTTGTGAAGATGGAATCTGGATGTCACCTGATGGCATTGGCCCGGACCCTGAAGGTGAGGTCCCTCTAATTGTTGAAGAATACAAAGCGACCTGGAAAGCAGTCAAAAACTCTCTGGCAGAGGATTTCCGGTACATGACCCAGGTGAAAGCTTATTGTCGTGCTGTTGGTACTACTGTAGCGATCATGCGGGTATTCTATGTCATGGGAGATTACAGAGGCTCCGGCCCATTGTATAAGGTTGCCAGGTTCACTTTCAGTGAGGCCGAATTGAAAGCAAATTGGGATATGATTCTGAAAGAGAAGGCAAGGATGGAGAAAGGTGATAGAAAAGGTTAAAGTAAAAACCGATACAGGCCTCGATAATTGCAGTATCAAACTTATCCAGCAGATTGAAGATGATCTTGATGAAGCTATGATAAAAAATGGCTTCACCAGGACAACAACAAGTAAGGAGGGCAACATTCTCGAATTTAATTACCACCGGTTTGGAGTTTGTTTTTAAACACTCAGTAGGAGGCAGAATGAAAATCCCACAAGGTTTTGTAGATGCGAAAACGATATCAATACAACAACGCCTTATCATGTCCATTTCCGGTCTTGAGAAACAGGGTAAGACCCATTTCTCCCTTACTGCCCCGGACCCAATTGCTGTTTTCTCCACGGACATCGGAGAAGAGGGTGTAGTTCAGAAGTTCAGGGACAAGGACATAGCAATTATGTACCTCAGCAAGTTTGATGAAGAGGATTCAGATAAGGCTCCTGAAGAGTTCAGTAAATTCCGTACCGCCTACCTCAGATTGCTCCGGGGAAAGGATGTCAAAACAATTGTCTTTGACACTGCTACTGAAATCTGGGAGCTGCTCCGCCTTGCAAGATTCGGCAAGCTCACCCAAGTCATGCCATACCAGTATGGTCCGGTGAATAATGAGTTCCGCTCCCTGCTCAGAGAGGCTTACAGCTATGACAAGAACCTAATCCTGCTCCACAAGATGCGCCCAGTCTACATCAATGACAAAAGGGTAGACAGGTTTGAAAGGTCTGGATTCGGTGACACGGGTTACCTCGTGCAGGTCAATGCTGTTAGCAACTATGAGGATGAAGAATTTATGCTCACAATAGAGGACTGCCGGCACAAGCCTGAACTTACTGGGGAAATTCTGGAAGGCCCGCTCTGTAACTTTGAGATACTTAAATCTCTTGTGTTGTCATGATTCTGGTAGATGACCGCATTGGAAGTGTTGAGCTGGCCCCCTTGTTATCTATCCCCAACAGCGTCTGCCGTTTGGAGTTTGGGGATTTTGCCTGGTCAGGCCACGGACCTGAAGGACAAGTCTCTATCGGGGTTGAGAGGAAACGGATTTCAGATTTCCTGTCCTCTATGACAACAGGGCGCCTCTCAGGCCACCAGCTAATAGGGCTTTCCGCTAACTTTGATTTCGTGTATCTCATAGTAGAGGGAGTTTGGCGTCCCGAAAGGGGAACAGGTATTCTCCAGGTTCCCTGCGGAAAGGGTTGGCAAGCTGCTCAACAAGGCTCCAGGCGTTTCATGGTCCGGGATATCTACAATTTCATTAACACTCTTCAGGTAATCTGCGGTGTGCATGTTGTGACAACTTATAATGACCTTGAGACCGTTAAGTGGTTGGAATCCTGTTATAGCTGGTGGCAGAAAAAGTGGGAGGCACACAAATCTCATCTCCAATTCCGTGACAGTGACCATGCTCATTTGGTAAGACCAAGTCTTGTTGCCCGAATTGCAAATCAGTTTCCGGGGATTGGTTTGGGTAGAGCCAGACACCTGGCAGAGAAGTTCAAATCCCCGATAGAATTGGTTTTGGCTACCAAAGAAGAGTTGGAAAAGGTTGAGGGAATTGGCAAAACTTTGGCAAAGAATATAGTGAGGCAGATCAATGGATAGAAGAGAAACAAATTTTGATAGGCTGGAAAGGGCAATCTTCAGTATAGATACCGAAGCCGGACACAGGTTCAGGTATCACAGAAGGCAAGAGGATGTGGCTTCCCTGGATGGAATATCAGAGAGGCTTCCAGCAGATATACTTTCGGGGGCTTTTATCCGGGAATTAACACCAGAAGGACATGCTTTTTGGTCATATATCTACCACACTTTAATTGAGAAGGAAGCATGACCTGTAACCTCTGCCCCGAATTGGTAGCCTCCCGGAAGAAGATCGTAAACGGAGAACTCTTTGGGGATGCCTTACCCTCTATTGTTCTAATCGGGGAGGCCCCCGGAGTTCAAGAAAACTTAACCGGACGGCCCTTTGTGGGGGTTAGTGGGGATGAGTTACGACATGCTTTGAGGATGAATGGTCTTCCCCGGTTTGGGGTTTACATTACTAATGTGTGCCTGTGCCACCCACCAGGGAACCGTGACCCCAAAACGCAGGAAATCAAGAACTGTGTTGAGGCTCACCTTATCCCCAAACTCCAGGAGGTACAACCTCAGTGGGTTATCACTGTCGGGAAAATAGCTGGTCAGGTATTAGCAGGTCCCAAGTTCAGTATAGAGTTAGAGCATGGGATTCCCCGCCCGGCATTTTTCCAGGGGCTGAGTTTCATTCACATTCCGGTTTATCACCCAGCAGCAGGATTACATGACCCAAGTAAGATGATCCTGTTTTTGGGTGATATGACTACAGCAGGGAATGTGGTCAAAGGGAAAGTTAGCCCTTATCCGGTAGTGGATGAGTTTGCCGGAAAGGAAAAATATGAGGAGGCCTTATGATAAAGTACATAGTAAGACCAGGATACATAACATCAAGAACTGATGGAGACCAACACTATATATCTGCCTCAAGACTTATGCAGTTACATGGCATTCAACCAAGTGAGTGCATAATATTTCGTGGCCCTGAAGATCATCATAAGCTTAAAGGAGCCGATAAGAACTTAATCAACGTCTTTCCAAGAGCAGATGGCAAGTATAAAGTTTACTGAGATGAGAAAGGGGGTATGATAGATGTTGGAAATGAAGTATTTCGTTTTAAAACCAAGAGCCAAAGATAGGTATGATATGTTTGCACGTGCCTCACAAGATGCAATGATTGCTTACAGTGAACGAATAAGGACAACTGATCCTCTGTTTGCAGATCAATTGCTTACGTGGGCTGCAAAAGAAAAGGCCAGACAAGACAAATTGAGGTGAAAAGGATGAAAATGTATAACCTTGAGACATTTGATGATGTGTGCTGCAGCTGCACCCTATACAGGTTCTACAGCCTGTATAATGGCATACGGGGGGCTTGGACCACCAAGGAGAAGGCCATTGAGGAAGGGGAATGCCACCAGAAGGTAGTATTAGCATTGGCTGATGAGAAAGAGACGGACTACGGGAAACCACGTAAAGGGTACACAAAAGCTTACGAAACAGAAAAGGGGTGGAGGGAAGAGAAAAGGAGTTGCCTCATCCACGGGTTCTTTGATTGGTCTGATAGAGACGAGGCAGGCCCAGTAGCAGTTATAGAGTTTGATGACGGAACTGTTCAAGTAGTAGGTGCCGAAAATATCGTTTTTGCGGAAAAGTCATGAAAGATGGTCTATACAGAATTGAAAGACATTATCTTTGCGCAGGTTTTGTTATCAAAAACAACGGAGTTGTTGCCTGTGCACCAACCCTAAAAAAGAAAATAAATTACTGGAAAACAGTTGCTACATGGGTTTGTTTATAAGGGATTGCATGAGCTGTCTCTTGGTAATAGAACGATGTTGATAGCCGTTGATACTGAGTGGGCCAGAGACAAACCTTTCTGCCTCTCTTTCTCCTCTCAGCCTGGAACTGCAACTGTTATCAGGGCAGACCAAGTCCAGGCCCTGACTGCTTTCAATGAGCAACTCCAGGAGCCGGAAACTCTTACAGTTCTCCATAATGCCCTCTATGATCTTCCTGTTCTGGCTCAGATGGGTGTCTATCCTGCCAAGATAGCAGACACAATGGTAATGGCTTACCTCCTCCAGGATGAGCCCCAAGCTCTCAAACAACTTGCCTACCGCCATTGCGGTATGATTATGACTGACTACAAGGATATGGTTGAGGCTAAAACAGAAGAGCTTGCCCTGGACTATCTCTTGCAAATTGTCTCTCAGCCTTGGCCCAAGCCTGCTCCAGTTTTGGAATGGGCAAAAGGTGAACCCAAAGTCCGGCAACCCCAGAACATTCAGAGGAAAGCCCTGAGAATTTTGAAGGCCGGAAAAGACTTTGCTCTCAAGTGGAAAACAATTAGTGAGGGCAAAGAGATTGTGGAAGAACGTCTCGGTCCTCTTCGTGCCGGAGAGCTATGTGACATCCCTCACGAGGACGCCGTATTTTACGCTGCACGGGACGCAGACGCCACAATACGTATCTACCCCATCCTGTGGGAGAGGATTCAATCCCAGGGCCTTGAGGGCACTTTCTGGCGAGATATGAGAATGCTTCCCATGGTCATAAACATGATGAAGAACGGGATATTGATTGACCAAGAAAAGTTTGCCGAACTCTCTCAATATTTCCAGACAAAGATGGATCAGATTCAGGGAAGGATTCAACTTCAGGTTGGGAAGTTGCTGGATAACAAGGTTGTCAATCCCGGGAGTTCCCAACAAATGGCAACCCTGATCTATGACAAACTGGAGTTGCACCTCAAAGGGGGAAAGCATAAGGCCAAAAAGGGTGGAAAGCAGAAGTCCACAGCAGCAGAAGTGCTCAAGAGATATGTGGGCCTACATCCGGTTGTCAAAGATATCATGGATTGGCGGGGATACCAGAAACTGAAATCCACATATGCCGACGCCATCCCGAAACTTGTTAAGGAAGATGGAAGGATTCACACCCACTTGAAAGTCACCCGGACTTCTACCGGCCGCCTGAGTTCGGCTTCCCCAAATCTGATGGCTCAGCCTGTCCGGTCCGAAGAGGGGAGACGAATCCGGGATTGCTTTATTGCTGCTCCCGGATATGTCTTGGTTTCCGGAGACTACTCCGCAATAGAGATGAAGGTTGTAGCGAGTGAGAGCGCAGATGGGAGAATGTTAGAGATATTCTGGTCCGGAGGAGATATCCACACTCAGACTGCCAGTGATATGTTTGGGATTCCAACAGACAAGGTAGATGCCAAAAAGCATAGGTATCCTGCCAAGCGGGTGGGCTTTGGCATTCTTTACATGATCACGGCTGAGGGCCTACAAAGAGAGCTTGCCGCTGATGGTGTGGACTGGACTCTTCAGGAATGTGAAGATAAGATCAAGGCCTGGTTCCGAATCTACTCCGGGGTAGCAGACTACATGAAACGGAATGGTGAATTTGCTAAACGCTACGGGTACGTCAAAGATATGTGGGGGCGCCGCAGATATGTTCCTGGGATACGATCAACAAACAAGTGGATACGGATGGAGGCTGAGCGTCAGGCTGGAAATGCCCCAATACAGATGGGGGCTCAGGGTATTATTAAAGAGGCAATGGGGAGGCTTGTGCCTGTTTATCCGGATTTGGGAATCAAACCGCTTTTACAAATCCATGACGAAATTCTTTGGGAAATGCCGGAAGAGATGGTGAGTGTTGCCCTGCCGATTATTGAAGAGATAATGTGCGCCTCTGTTCCCTCCACATTCTTGGCCCCTGTTGCGGTAGATTTTGAGATAGGTAAGCGTTGGGGCAGCATGAAAGATTACTGAGTAGCAGCCTTCTCAATCCAGATTTTCTTTCCCTTTTCCCCCCGCCACAAGTTCCTTTTCTCTCTTGTTTCAGGTAACTCAGAAGCATCCATATCCTCAAAAGGAAGCTCCTGTGGGTTGGCCTTGACAAAAACTCTGCTTAACCACTCCTCTTCTGTCTCTTTGGACCTTCTTGAGGCGGGTACAGGGTAAATGATACTAACTGTCTTATCCGGATTATATAAGACTCTGACCTTCATTACTGTGCTCCTATCGCCATCACATTGATTCGATTGTAGTCATGACTGTTAATGTCGTTCCCAGTATCTTGTTTGGTCCTTATACGAAGGCTTCCGGCAGCACAAGCCTGGATGAATACTTGGGCGGCCCTCTGATCCCCACTTTCATCTCCTGTCATTCCTGTAGCACAATAGTTAGCGTTTGCAAAGTCAGTATCCCAGGTAACCGTGTAGTCACCTGTTCCATTGTCTGTTATAGATGCCACGTTAAAACTACTGAGGATTGCGATGGTGCCTGTGCCATTGAAGGATATCCAGGCTTTTATGATAGCATTTGCACTCGCAAAATTTCCGGGCATGGCCTGTTGCGCTCCGGTCCCCAATGTCCTTAGACCGGCAGTTTCAGCAGCAGGATCAGTCGGGCAACCCAAAGTGGTGCGGGCGGCAGCAGCATTGGCATCATCCAGAAGAGTCCTGATGAATGCCGAGATGGTTGTGTTAGCAGGCAGGGCAAAGGTTAGCAAGTCCGTGTCTATTCCCAGGGTCGTGAGGAAAGTGGCAGCATCTTCATCATCCAGGAGGGTTTTGACGAAAGCGGAAAATCCCAGGGTTGTAAGGAAAGCGGAGGCCGTAGCATCATCCAGGAGTGTCTTGACAAAATCCGACACAGCCAAAGTGTCTGGGTCTGCCGTGGAGGCCCATTGGAGGGTTTCCCCATCAGGGGAGTATAACCATTTGCCGGTTTCGGGATCAGGAAGTTCCAGGCCTGAGAGTGCCGAAGATATTTTCAGGAGAATTGACCTGTTGGAGGCCACAACAAGTTGCTGGATCATTTTGACTGCACGATCCACCATGGTCTCAACAGCCTCAGAGGAGTAAGAGCCCCCATAGATCAGGTCAGTCGGCTGATCAAAGTCCATGTCCAGGGTAATTGTGATCGTATATCCGGACGGCCAAGTAGCAACAGTTGTTATCTTACCTCCATCGCTCAGGTTTCCGGAAACAGTGTAGTCAGTTGTTAAGGCCAAGACTGTCTCATTTCCGGCAGAATCTGCAACAACAACTTTGAGGTCAGTCTTCTTGAAGACCTTAAAATTGAATGAGAACTCTGTTTGTTCGCCGTCACAATCATAAGTGACTTTATTGGTTTCTGCGGATACTGTCACCGTCCTTCTCCGTAAGAGTAGTGGTTTCCATCACCCCAGCGGCCACCCCAGGAACCTCCTATAGATTCCCAGAATTTGCCAAAGGGATAATGGTCTGCGGTTCGTGTCAGGTACTTTCCATCTTTGAACAAGTTGAGATCAATGGCAAGCCTTCTGTAATGAAAGCTTCTTTCACTGTGCCCGGTTCTGGCATAAGCGTCACCCAGTGTGACCTCATAGCCTTTCTCATAAATGTAGAGAATCAGCAAGCCCACTTTCCTGGCAAACTCAGATTGTCTTTCTCTCAAACTCATTTTTTCTCTTCTTCCCGAATCATTCTGAGAAGCTCCTTTGTCTCTTCAGCTTTCTCTTTCTGTTTTAACTCCAATTCTTTCTTTATCTGTTTCAAGGTTTTTTTGTCCAGGGTCTTGATAACTTCCCTGATATCCTCAAAAGATAGGTTGTCCTTAGAGATTCCCTTACTTACTGCTCTACCGAAAGCTATGCTCTTCCGTTTCAGGAATGCTTCCCAAACTTCCCTGATGTCCAGGGTTTTCTTGTCAATGCCCATGAAATTGAGTACCTTTTCAATGCTCTCAATCGGGTACTTGTATTCTCCGGTAACGGGGTCCATAATCGGGTCCGGATTAAAGATTGTTCCGGTATCAAACTGTTTGGCTGGAACCAAGAGTTGCTTAGCCATCTCATACTGAGGAAGCTGACTAAGTATGTGGTCCCACAGTGGGGGCCGGACTTTGGTGAAGTCCCTATAAGTAACTTTTCCGTCTGCATTTACAACAATTCCCTCTTCCCCGCTCCTAAACTCCCTATCCCCAAAAACTGCTTTGCCTGTAATCTGTTCCATCGGGATCGTGAAGACAGGAGAAAACATTGGAAGGACGTCCAGGTTGACAACATCCTCAATAGTAGCAAAAGGGTTCAGGCCACGAGTGTTAAAGAATGTTGCTTTTTCTTTTCCGATTTCCCCAACCGGCCACAGATTGTCAAATCTCTGGGGAATCCCGTTCTCCTCAATCTCCCGAATCATAAAGGGGAAGTAGAGCATGAAGGCTTTTTCTCTCTGGTTTTCCGAAAGTGCTCCCAGGCCCCTGCCCCCGACTGTCAGAAAGGGGTGCTCAGCAGGAAGCTTGGCTGCATACTTGATCATGAACTTGTACCAGTTGTAGAAGGGTAGGAACCTTTTAATGTACTTCCTCTCCCAGGAGCTGGTAAGGTTGAACACCGGCAATTTCGTTTTGATCTCATCAATAATAGGCCCAAACAATTTGGGGTCAGCTTTGATGAGCCTGAGCTTGTTCATTATATTGACTTCAGTTCGGGGAAGCCCCTCCGCTTTCAACAATTCTTTGGCAAGGGGACGGGCTTTAGCAATGTAGAGAGCCCTGACAAAAAGTTGTTCGCCGGCGGTGTTAACAGTGTACCCTTTATCTTTCACCTTGGCGATATTCCTGACAACCTTCGTGTTCTCTAACTCTGCTACCAGTCTTCCAAAGGTTGTCTCAACTGTCTTCCCCAACTTAGGATTGTACTTCATGATATTGGCAAAGGAGGCCTTGAGGAGTTCATCAGGAATAACGTCCCTGTAAATATCTCTGAAAGCCCTGGAGTATGAGAGAGGGCCAACCCCTTCTGCGGTATTGAATATGATATCCCCCATGATATTGTTTTTCAGCCAGCGGGGGCTGCCTGCAAGAACTGCATCCTTCCAGACCTGGGTAGGCTTATCCACAATCAGCCTGACAACATTTTGAGCTTTCTGGGAACCTGCAAAAGGGGTAGCAAAAGATTCCAATTCCTTTACTGCCTCTTTGGGGACAAGGTAAACAGTCTGATTCTTTGCTACGCCAACATATTCCCTTTGCACCCCCTGAAAGAGTTTGAGTATATCTTCCGGCGAAGTTCCCGTGCGTTTTGTGACAACCTTCTCTTTCACAATCTTTATTACAGTCTCCGGGGCCTCGCCTGCCTTCACCCTTGAAAGCATCTGTTCTGCCTCACCTATTGAAAAACCCCTGGCTTCCAGGGCGTCCTTTACACGTTGCTCTATTAATTTCCCCGCTTTGGAAAGTTCTGCTCCTCCTTTTGTTGTGGAAACACTCTCGGTAACAGTCTCGTTAAGCACTTCCCCGATTGCTTCATCAAAGGTCATGTTCCCCATGCGCTTGGAGACTTCCCGCTGGAAGTCAACCTTGCCTCTGTAGAATCGGAGATATCCGTCCGGGGCCACTATTTTGTGGTTAGGGTAAAGGGTGTCCCCCA
Organism: Candidatus Latescibacteria bacterium 4484_181; assembly: GCA_002049985.1. GTDB lineage: Bacteria > Latescibacterota > MVCY01 > MVCY01 > MVCY01 > MVCY01. The sequence goes on along the minus strand of MVCY01000001.1, from coordinate 8,007 downwards.
CCTTGAGGCCCCCCTCAACATAATCTATATCCCGAATGTTAACTTTGATCCCGAACTTGTCTGTGAAATCTTTAATGAAGGCTTCAGTGTTCTTGAACTTGACATACTCGCTGGCCCACTTAGGCAAAATTTCGGACAGGTTTTCAGAGTATCCTTCTACTCCTTTGGACTTTTTTAGCCAGGATGGCTTAAACCTTTGTCCGGTCGTTTCGGCAAAGTGGATACTCGTCTTATCCTCGTAAACTTTGGGGAAGTAGTGGTGAACGTAGACAGGTTTGAAATCCCCGAACTCCGCCATGACCTGATCTGTAGTCTGTCCCGTGGCCCTAACTAAAGGTTGATAAGCCCTGGCCTGAATAATCTCTGGGGTTAATTTGCCTCTCTCAATAAGGTCCCTTTGGACACCTTCATAGAAGTCTCTGTACCATCCCTCGAATGCTTTGAATTTGGCAGAGGGCTCAGTGAGGAGTTTCGCTCGTCCCTCCAGGTAAGGCACAATTATCTCACGCTCTTCTTTGGTCAAGGTATCCAGTTTCTCAAAAATCTCTTTGTGCATCAGGGAACGCTCTTCAAAATTGGCATCCTCATAAGCATTCCGCAGAGTATTGATGAGCTTCTTGGCCTTGTGTTCCGTCAGGGCTTTGCTTATCCCAGGGTATTTATCCAGGACGGAATCAAAGGATTCCTGGAATAGACACTTTGTGAGAGGGTCCTTTGAGTATGCCCTGGGAAAAGTGACAACCTTGGGGGTGCCTTCTTGTGTCATACCTACCTCATAGACGAGAGGGGTCCGTTTTGTGGATAAAACCTGATCCATGGCCTTTGCAACTTTATGCCCCTTGGGGACCACTTTACGAATCCCTTCGGCGGTCAGCCTTGTACCGGCAGCCGTTGCCCTATACATTGCGTTCCCGATAAGCATGGCATCAATCGGGTTATCCTGGATGAAAAACTTGATGGTGTCTCCTAATCCCTGCCGCTCTACCTTTTCCCAAAGATAGTCCATGTACTCTTGTGTGCCCTTAACGAGAGGTGTTTTTGCTGTTTCAGTGGGGAGCCTGCCGGCAAGCAAGGCCTGCCAATCTGTATAGATGGCCTTCCCCAGATCAGTAGCAGGCTTAATCTGCTCTCTGGTTCTCGGGAAAATGTTGGAGTAGTCTGTTGATTCAGGCTGGGAGGCGAACTCATTGACATCATCAATAAAGTTTTTACCGAATCTGCAAGCGAAAATAGCGGAACCCGCAAGCAGAGAACCTATTGAGGTAACTATCTCTTCCGTGTTCCTGGGGATGTTCCCAATCATTGTGCGAACTGAAAAGGGCTCATTGGCAATGTAGCCATATTGACGCTCCAGGGCCTCTTTACGCACCTCATCGACTATCAAAGGGGGAAGGGCCTCTACCGCTTTCCTCGCTTTAAGGCGGCCCCTTATTGTTGGAGTTTCGGGGGGAAGAGCTTGGATAGCAGCCTCCATCTCATTCTCTGACATATCGTCAGGAAATTTCAGTCTCTGGTTTCCGACTTTGACAATCATTTAACCCAACCCTTCCCGGGTACATACTCCAAGTCATAGTCCTTTGGGGGAGCTTTCTTCAGTAACATTTTGCCCATAGGGGAAGGCTTCAACCCCATCAACTCTAATGTCTTATCCACATACTCAGGGTCTTTATCAGAGGCTTCCCAATACTGTTCCAAGTAAGGCTGGGCCAGTTCATACATCCTGTCCCTGAGTTCCTTGCCTTTGAGGGGCTTTGCTGTTAACTCCGCCAGGATGTCTGTCATGGCCTTATTGTAGTAGACTGCTCCAAGAGGCTTGGCCCCGAAGCCCTTCAGTAATCCCTCAAACCCGAACTGGGCTTTCAAAGCAGCCTCAGTCTGCTTGAAGATGTCAGTGTTGCGGACACTCATGGTCTTGATCAAGGATTGGGCTGTTTTAACTCCAAGCCCCTCCCCAACAAGGTCCAGAATTTCAGTTGCGGACATTGGGGGTTGGTTAAGATCATTTTCCCGCAGTAAGACTTTTGCCAGCACCCTGGGATCTGTTTCAGTGTAAGGTTCTCTTTCACCTTTTTGGATAGCCTTAACCCGCTTCTCGATCAGGTCGTGGAAAAAGGCTTTGCTGCCACCTCCTGTTGGCTCCAGAATGGAGTTATCCACCTCAGAATGAGTTAGGGGATTGCTGGAATCATAAGCCCGGGTAATAAAATCATCCTGAACTTCGGTTATCTCTGCCTCCCTCACTTCTTTCTCTTGTGCTTCCCGAAATGCCATTTCACGGTCATAAGCAGCCACCAGCGAGCTTTTCTCACTTGGGGATAGGTGGGTAGCCTTAATAATTTTGAGGGCCTCTGCGTGGCTCTCAGAGGCCATAACGTCATTCCAGGCTTCCTGTATGTCTATTTTCTTGAGAGCTTGTGCTTTTGCCTTTTCTCCGGCGACAGGATCAAGATATCCGTTCTCGATTGCAGTATCCGTGGACTCCTCAATGAAATCTCTGTCTCCTCTTTTGGTAGCCATGGCAAGGTCTTCCCAGTACTGGCCTTCCATCTGTCTGATGAGACCTTTGCGGGCTGCCCTACCTATTTCAAATCTGGTTCCTATGAGTTCCCGTTCAGTGAAGTTGTCAAAGTCCTGGATATCCCCTTTGTAGTTTTTCTTGATCGTCCCGTACAGTTTCTTCTGGAATGCCTCAAAACGGGTTTCATAGGTATCATAGTCTGTGTCTCCCTCCAGGCCCAGGACAAAGTCATTGACTCCCTGTCTCCAGGAGTTCTGGGCACGCATGAGTTCGGATTTCCGGCGGGCTTCTGTTAAGCGTGCAGCAAAATAGGCTGAAGCTTGCTGTGCCTCCTGGGCAAAAGCAGAAGCAGCCCTGATCCCTTGTGTCATAGCTTCCGGGGAAACCCTGGGGAGAGGTGTTGCGGCTACAGATTCTTGACTGAAATATCTTGGTATCCTTGGCACAATTACCTTCCTCTTGGGGCATATAGGCCTGCGATACTGGAAGCGGCCCCCAAAAGGGACGTTCCTGCTCCATACCATCCTGCGGCTCTGGCTTGCTGGGCTCTCATCCTGTCAGTTTCGGCCTGGGAACGATAAGCTTGTTTTTGCATAAGCCCTCTATATTCAATGAGGAGGGCGTCCAGTTCTCCCTCTGCGGCTGTGTCTTCCATAACAAGGAGAGGGGACCCCTCAAAGGTTACTCCGGCTTTTCCATACACAGCTCGCTGCCTGCTCAGTAGTCTCTGTGTTTCCCGGCGTTTTCTTGCGGCTTCTGCTTCAGCAACAGCTTTGGCGGCTTTGGCATTACGCTCGGCAACCTGAGCATTGTATTTGTTCCAGGCAGCCTGGGATTTCCCCTGCTTAACTGAAGCATAAGCAGAAAACCCGGCAGCAGCAACTGTCATCGCTATCACTACTGGTGCTGCGACAGCCATTATTCTGTCCTCGCATAAAGAATTGCATCACACTTGTCAGGGTAATACATCCTCATGTATCCCTCTTCCTCAAATCCCAGCCTGTGGAGAAGTGTGTGGGCAAGGGGGAAATCTGTTCGGGCATGAGCCTGAATCCTGTGAAATTTTAAAACCTTTAACCTCTCAACTATTTCCCTGCAAACCCAAATTTCGTGTCCAACAATGCCTTTCCCCAAGAGGAGCCAGGCTTCCCCAACCCCTTTCCACATTTCACGTACGCCCCCGCAGGCAACTACAACATTGTCACTGTTAAGAGCCGTCCAGGCCTCCGGACCTTCATTGGTCTTTGCCCATTCATCAAAGTCTTCACAACTTTGCAGATAGCCTTCCACTTCCCGGAGAAGGATTTGCCGGGCATGGCCTGCTTTGTAAGGTACCAGTCTCATAGCACATCCATAGTTTTTAGTTTTGGGAGAAGAGCCACAATTGTTGCCGGATAAGGCTCCTTTACCATCAAGGTGATATCTCCCTCGGTGCCAAAGCTTCCAGGATAGACACAGACTCTCTTGTCTCCGGTAAAAGCCGGAATCGGGGCATCAGCAGGGTCCTCATCTCCCCGGAAAGCTATTTCCTGCCAGGTGTCATCTGCGGCCTTAACCCAACATGCTTTGGTGTCTTTGAGCCGGATTGTTAACTCATGAACTCTTTTAATCTTCCCTTGGGCTGTTCCAGCCTGCGCCCCGGCTTCGATATTCATTGGCTGGAGAACAGAATCAAACTGGAGCCCTGCAACGAGTTCTCCCACATAAGCGGACAATGAGAAAGTTCCGGTAGCACTGACTGTCACGGCAGGAAGGACACACCCATCACCAAGAAGGTGTATAGATTCTCCTGCCAAGTGCTCTACTCCTGAGAAATCAATAGACACAACCTCGGCAGTTCCCCCACTTGTGTAAGTCCCGAAATCTGAGGAATTAACGTAGTTGCCATCAGAATCTTTTATCTTGAAGGTGTCTCCGGACTTATCTGAGACAGTGAAGACACACTCATTTACCTCTGTCATGCCTTCAACGTTGACAATCCTAACATGATCCCCATTATCGCAATAGTTACCGGGAGCCGTGACAACTGCCTGGGAAGCATTTGTAATTCCAGTAATGGCAACAGGACCTCCCCCGGACCAAGTAAGGTAAGAATCCAGGTACTGGTCTTCAGACCTTTCCATGTATAGCCGCGGGGAACCGTTTATCGTGCGTTCCACCAGCAGCCAGACCTCATCATCTCCGGAACTTGTGATGACTGCTACATCTTTAACTTTCCCATCTGTTACTTGGCGGCTCCAACCCACAACATTCTGTGATCTCTCATAGACCATGTTCAGGAGGACACCATCTTTCCGGACAGCCCAGAGAAAGGAGTACGGTTCTTGCTGATAAGCTATTCTCTGGATGCCCCCAGTAGTGATATGCTCGGACAGGATAGTGAGATCAGGAGCCACATAGCCGTCTTTCTCAAAATTGTAGACAAGTTCCCGAATCTTGGACCTTCCTCGCTGGAGAAAGAGCACAACGTCGTTAACCAATAGGGCCTGGACATTTGCAGACCCCCAGGTAGATTCTCTCTTGATATTCACATTGGAAGGTGTGATGGGTTCGTCGGCTCCGGAGGAACGCATCACCCATTCGCCTCCTCTTGTCCCAAGCAAGAGTTTGTCCATGGGGACAATCCACTGGATAGGGTTGACCCCCTTGGCAGCAATCGTGTAGATAAAGGCATCATCATCATTCGGTCCTGCACCCATGTTCTCATAGTCCCCGACCTTGGAGCCGAAAATGGTTTGGGGCTTCTCGTTAGTGGCTGCCCAGATCAGGCGTTCTTCAAAGAACTCTACAGAAGAGGGGTAGTGGTCTTCTTCCTCAAACAATTCGGACCAGATACCGGCATATCCACCAATTGTATAAGCAGTATATCCGGTGCCGTCTATTCCCTGAAGCTCGAAAGTATCCTCGGTCCGGTTGGCAACAGTGAAATTCTTGTCATTGATCTCAGTCATTCCACCAACACCAGTAATTCTGATCCGGTCCCCATTTGCAAACCCATGATTGGGGAGAGTTATTACTACAGGATTGGCTTGTGTTGCTCCTGTTATTGGACGCCGAATCTTCCAAGTCTTGCCACCCCCAGTATAAGCATGGAAATGTTCTCCATCAACACCTCTTAATTTGAAAGAGTCATCAGTTCGTCCCGTCACTATATGAAAACCATTAATCTCATACATGCCAGCGACGTCCCAAATGGCTATCTGATCCTCATTCTCAAAATTGTGTTGGGGGCAATAGACCTTGACTGGGTCTGTTTTGTCCGCTCCTGTTATGTTTTTGACAGGAGAACCCAAAAAGGTTATTGTCGTCAGTTCCCAGTCGGTGTGACCATACCTCAACAATTTCCTGGGAGCATAATCTGGGTGGGCAATATAAAGGACATCAGCAGACTGAGTTGTGTGCAGGCTTGTTAGGTCATCTTCCAGGTAAGGAGTTTCAAGAGTGTAAGGATCATCCCCATCCAGAATGATTCCTCCATCTTTGTAAAATCGGATCTGTTTCTCAGTGAACTCCAGGATATAAGCCTGGACAGTGGAAAATTCAAAACTTATGAGGACAGCAGGAGGATTGACTTCCATAACAGAGAAATCACCAATTACTCCAGCAAAATCGTCAGCCTTCAGGAAACCGACGCAGTCATCGTCACCTCCAAAGGTTGCCCTTTCAGTGAAAGTGCCGGCAGTGGAACGAGCAGTCAAAAGTGTTCCCCCGAGATAAGCCTGGACGGAACCAGCAGTTACGGAATCTATAGTGTAAGTGACAAGGTATTCTCTGCCCTCAATACAGTCACTGGATCGACAAAGAGCACTCTTGGCTCCGGCAGTAGCGGTAGCAACTCCATCAGCAATAGTCCACCCTGTTCCTTGTGTCCAGCCAGTATCGGAGACAAAGTCTCCGTTAATGACCTGTTCCCTGCCAAAGACTTCGTTTATGTATCTGGTTCCTGCTCTTCGCTGGGCAGGGCCATGGGGAAGGGGAATAAAATTCTTGAGAGTTTTGCAGCCATTGAAATATTTTTGGAGGTCCACTCTACCGTAAAGAGAGGAGGATAATTCTCCAGCATTGAACGAGCAGATGATGGGATTAGCTAAGCTCATGTCACACCAATCGGGCGTCCAACCACGTGGAAGTTTTTAATACATCCGGGGAACCCTCTTGACTATCCACAGACCGGGCCTCGCTGAGGGCTGCAATGAATTTCTTCTCCATTCTGTCCCGGACTGCAGAGGATTGTGTTATTGGATACGCCAAACAGTGAGCAAGCTTTGCTACAATAACAGCTACCAGCAGGGGATCAAACTCTGCCGGATTGACAATTCTTTTGATGAACTCCAGGTCCACGGAGGCCTGATCAGTCAGTAACCTCCTTCCTTCTACTTTGAATACGTATCTGGCATCTTCATTAATCCGCAATGCCCGGAGACAGTAAGGCGCCGCTGGAAGTGTGTACTGGTAAGCAAACCCGAAAGCAGGAGTATCAGAAAGGACTGCAAGGCTTGCTCGTGCGCGGGCACAGTTCCAGGGGTGGCACCTCAAAACCTGGTCTATCGTTGGCGAAAGAAACTCCGAACATAGTTGGGAGTTCTTATCTGCCAAGCCCAGGTCTGTTATTCGGGTGGCCCCCAGTTCAGCGAGGGCCATATTGCAGATAGAGACAAAAGAGATCATTAGCCCTTAGTTGCGATAGGATTATAATCAAACAACCTGTCCAGGACCATCAATACCATATCATCCCACTCCTCGTCGGGATCATTGATGGCCTGTAAGAGCAAATCTCTGAGAATTTCCCGATAAGCCATACACAATAGTTTGTTGATTGCATGTATTTTCATTTTTGTCCTCCAGGGTTGGGGGAGGGTTTCCCCTCCCCACAGTAGTTAAGGCGCAATAGTCAGGAACACAAAACCGGCATCGGTAGTGTCGTTCACGTATCCACACATCCCAACAATCTCGGTAAGGATTGTGTTTGCGGTCTTCCCAACTGCCCCGGCAGCACCAACATCCCTCTGTACCCTGACACCTGCAGTAGTAGCAGTCTGGATTAGCACGTTTGCTATCCCCCAGGTTTGGAGCCAGAAGTAGTTATTAGCAGGTACAGCCGTTGGGGCTACTCCTACAGCAAGACCTGTTGGAGTAGTAGCAGGAGCCTGAATTACCCCACTGTAGATATTAGCCAGCAAGGAAATTCGGGAGTTAGTGGTAATGGCCCTTTTCAAAGGTTCATAAAGGGTAATAACACAAGCAGCTCCACCATCAGCCGCAGGATGAGACTTAATGAGGTACAAGTCTCCCATTGCGTTAGCGGCATCACCATCGGTTACTGCAAGCCAGCCGTTTTTGAAGGTATCCTTGGCCTGGGCAGTCGTTTTCAGGGTTACGGTGACTGTGTATGAACCTGCAGCAGCAGCGGCAGGAGTAAGGTCATGCTGAACTGTAGTGTCAGCCCCACCTAATGCGGCGGACTGGATGAGGTTTCCAGCTACAAGGGC
>MVCY01000069.1 GCA_002049985.1 Candidatus Latescibacteria bacterium 4484_181 | reverse complement strand
AGCTACTCCTCAAGACCCGGCCTCCCTCTTCACTGAATCCGTTCGATCCGCAGTTGAGTCACTCCCCCAGGCATCACAACAGAGGTGGCGTAATAAACCCTGACTATAGTCTTTCCGTCAACTCTGAAAATCGGCACGCTTGCGCTCTGACTGTGACCCCTGGTTTGCCTGACAGTCACCTCCACTTCGCTTCCCCCCTTCAGTTCTCTACCGGTGAGATCAATTAACTTCTTACCGTAATAGTCATTCCAATTCAAAGCGTCTGCTTTTGTTATACCAAGTTCCTTCATATACTCCCCGGCCCGGTCCCAGTCGAAATCGAATATGCGTGTCACAAATGGCTCGTAGCCCTCCACTTCGGCAGTGATTGTGAGGTAACGCCGTCCATCGCCGGCCAGCTCAGGGGGCGAATCGAGTTTGGCGAATATCCTGCCGTCACGGTAGAGGGGGGCAGTGCTGCGCGTGCAGTTGCTGATCAAAAATAGAAATGAAACGCCCAGCAGAAATGCTGTTTTTCGCATCTTCTCCACCTCCTTTAAGTTTAGTCAAGAAACCCGCCAGGAACTATCAACCCTGAAAAACCACCTTCGCATCCTGACATTTGCTGTAACTTCTGACCTGATCGCTCAGTTCATTCCGTCCAGACTTGCAGATAGAATCTGTCAACTATTATTCTACCCTTGCTTTCAAATTAATATAAACTCCGGCTATCCTAATGTCAACCCAGAAATCTCCATATTAAAAGAACCGGTGACCCTTATCAGACAAGATACTGGCCCTTAGAGTACAAAAATCAAAAAACACGGGACAAGCACGATTTTTTGCTTGGTCGGCGGATGAGACAAGAGCAAACCGCGCTGCAGGCCCTCGGCCTAAGATTTGACCCCAGACGGCCTTCCAGATTTCTGTTGACATCTTTGCGAAATAATGCTATACTATATTGCCAATTTAAGAGAAGTGACTTTGACGGCTGCGCAAAGTCCTTGATATCATTTGGAGCACGCATGCTTCGCAGAAGGGTAACTTGGGGCTTTTGATACAGAACTCTTGTTGGGGTGAGGAACCAGATGGGAGCTTTGAGGCGGCGATATATCGTTTTGGCTGTGGTCGTCATATCTACAGTATTGGGCCTCTTTTTAGCATGGTGGGCGGTTCAATTAAACCAGAGGGTAAGAGGGTTTCTGGCCCGCAGGGGTATATATGCAGAGAGGGTGAACTTAGGGCTCGGTGCTGTTCGCCTGGAGGACCTGACATTTGCAACTAAGAACCCCATTTCCTCCCTTGAGGTGGATGAGGCTACGGTCACCTATAGTCTCTGGGGGTTGCTCCGAGGTGGTCCTGGCTCGGCGATACGCCGCCTCTCCTTTTCCAAACCTACCTTGGTTTTGATGCTCGACTGGTCCTCTGGCCATATGACGGATCCGAAATCCCTCTTCTCTCAGTTGCCTCCAGGTAAATACACCTTCAGTGAGGCAAGCATTTACCTTTCAGGCACCCCCATCAAGAGCAGACCGGTTCACCAAGTTCGCCCTGTCAAGTGCTTACTATCTGACAAGGTGAATGGATGGGTCCTCTCTACCTCTGATGGAAATATAAGCTTACGCCTGAAAGGAGCGTTACTGAGCAATAGACCAAACGCAGAACTGGAAGGTCACTTTCAGCGCCGGAGCCAGACATACGGGTTTAAACTGACAGCGAAAGGACTTGACCTCTCTTCTGATCTATTAAGAAGATTCTGCCCACAGCTTTCACCTCAATCAGGAGAAATGGACCTTTCACTCTCCCTGGGAGACAGAAACCGCGTATATGGGAGCGTGGAGTTTAAGGATGCGGCCTTAAAGATTGCCTCGTCCCCTATATCGGAGGTGAACACCCTCAATTTGAGCGTTAAGGTCAAACCAGACACAGCCATCATAGAGAGGGGAGAAGGCAGATGCAATGGGGTTAAATTCCTGGTTGACGGCCAGGTTGTCTCGTTCTCTTCCCCCAGTTTTTCTCTGAGACTGGGGGTTTCCCGTCTAAAGATTAGAGACCTGGCCCCATTATTGGGTCTGGAGCAGAAGCCCCTACCCACTGGAGGAGGCTCTGTCTCGATGAGAATCGAGGGCTCTCCAAAAGACCTCCGGTTGACAGGACAGTTCGATCAGGGGAGAATTCTCTACAATGGGGAACAGCTCAGAGGGTTGAAGTTCCACTTTACCAAGAAGGAGTCTACCTTAGTACTTCGTGACATTTCAGGCAGATTGGGAGGTGCTAAGCTCCGGGGCAGATTAATTGTGGGAACCAAGGGGATTGATGCGCCTGTTGAGGGCGAATTTCACCTCACAGGTGTGGATTTCTCCAGAGCAGCACGCTTGCTGAATGTAGATGGGATTACCGGCCATGGCAATCTAAAGATAAGACTCCAGGGCAATTTGAAATCCCCTCAGTGGCGCTTGTGGTATGATTCCCAGCAGCTTTGCCTGGAAGGGCACAACCTGGACGGCCAGAGAGGTGAGCTACAGTTTGGTTCCCAAGGGGTTCGCATTCACTCCATCTGGAAACAGGGGGAGTTTTTCGCCTCTTCTCCCAAATCCCACCAGCGGTGCATCTGGAAGATTAACCAGGGCCTCCTAGCCTTGGGAAGCTCTGAGAAACCGCTGCAAGGCAGGATAATTCTCACAGGTAGACTGCCGCTGATAGAATCCCGCGGGGAAATAAACTTGGCTGGCAGCAAAGTCTACGTGAGCGGTAGGTTCGGCCGCAAGCCAGAGGAGAACCCGGAATTCCAGTTCACTATCAATAGCGACAGCTTCCAGGTGGATAAGGCCCTTGTCACCTTGACCGCTACCGTCTCAGCAAGGGGTGACCGGTTCAAGTTGTGGTTGACGGCTGCCGATAAAGGCTCTGGTCAACCGCTCCTGGAAGAGAACCTCACACTTCGGGGAGCCTTCTCCTCCCATCTGTTGCACAACTACGAAAGACTTACAGATAAAGCATCGGCTGATATCAATGGCGAGATCCAACTGAGTGGAACTCCCAAGAAACCGTGTATGGCCCTCCGGCTGGTAGCGCAGCACGGACGCATAAACGGTCTTGACCCTCTGAAAGCAGAGCTCTCCCTGGAGTGGAATAAGCAGGGTTTGTGGATAGAAAGATTCAACCTGTTTCATGTCTCCGAGAAGATGCTCACTGTGAAAGGAGAGTGGGGGAGGCAGGGCAAGCTGATCAGCGCAGAGGCTCTGGCGATAGATGCTGCCAGCTTTTTATCCCTCCTGTCTTCCCACGAGGAGAAACTGAAAGGAAAACTGAGCTGGCAGAGATAGACGAACTTAATCTCCAACTTGAAAAGAAAAAGGGATATAAGGGAACCATCCACGGCATCATCCCCCTCAAAGAGGGGAGGGAAATGGATGTGAAGCTCGAGTTACAAGGAGATGTACTCTGTATTCTGCCCTATTTGACCCCCCAGGTGAGAAAGAGCTCAGGTAGGGGACAATTGAACCTTTGCTTGGGCGGCAGCTGGAAAGCTCCGGTCATAAGAGCAGTTGAAGCCCGATTTGAGCAGGGGAAACTTGCCCTCCTCTCTCTGCCAGAAGAGCTCAACAGTTTAAAGGGAGACATTTGTCTTGCCAAGGGCTCCAATTTCCTCAAGATAAGAGGTATTTCAGGACAAATGGGAGATGGGAAGTTTTTCATTGAGAACTCTAGGAGGGTGAAGATTAATGGGGCGGAACTTGAGCCTTTAGTTATGGAGAGGTTTGACCTGAACCTAGGAATAATAACGCTCCACACCGGGGAAAGCGGACTCAGGCTGAATATCCCTGGCCTGATGAGGCCGAAAGAGGAGGGACGTTTCCGCTTCTGGGACTCCAAAGCAGCAGAGGGGCTTTACATCGCCGGCCCGGCTAAATCTCCACAGATAAAAGGAGTGTGCTATCTGAGCGATGTTGAATTCACCTTTCCACCTTTAAAGGACAAAAAATCACCATCAAAAAGAACTCTTTCGAGATTCCTGGAATCGATCAACTGGGACCTCAAAGTAGTAACTGGCAGGAATGTCCGATATTTTCGTCGGCAGCAGTACAGCATTACTAACATAGCTGAAGTAGACCTTCAGATTGACGAGGGCAGCTGGTTAGAGTTCAAGGGCTCAGTGGCCCAGGGGGGATTTCACATCCAAGGCAGTTTACAGTCCCATCAGGGGAACCTCACCTATTTGAATACCGAATTCGAGGTAGAAGAGATAGGGCTTGAAGTCAACACCCAGAATGACCCTATGCCGTTAGTCTGGGGCAGTGCCAAGACAACGGTCTACTCTGATACCACCGGGACTGCCACAGACATATTTCTGCGTCTCTATGCCATTGACAAACGCACCGGACAGCGCAAGGAAAAAGGGCGCTGGGGCGAGCTGAGAATGGAGTTGACATCCAGTGATCCCAACGACAATAGCCCAGAGAAGATCCTGGCCAAACTCGGTTATTCTCTGGATAACTACAACCAGAAAGCAGCGGTCCTACTGACCACAGGGATGGAGAGAATCCTTATAGGCGGTCTCATCCGTCCATTGGAAAGGGAGGTGAGGGAAACCCTCCGCTTAGATGTATTCTATGTCCATCCATCCCTCGTGGGCAATCTGCTGACCAGCAGTGAGTTAGCCTTAGAAAACGGAGGCCGGCTTTCCTACCTCGGCTTCCTGAAAGGTACCGAATGGAGGCTCGGACAGTACTTCTTGGGCAACTGGCTTTTCTTCTACGCTGGAGAACTCAAGACCGAAAGGGATCGATACCAGAGAGAAAAATTGGGGATAAAGCACCGCTTTGGTATAGAATACCGGACTAGCACTACAAATATCAGCTTCGAATACAACTACGATAACGTCCTCAGACGCAAAGATAGACAGTTCAGCATAAGACGCTACTTCTCATTCTAAACAGCAATCTGAAGTTGTAGCCGCATCCCCTTACTATGTGTGCCGGGTGAACTCATCCCACGGGCATAAAGCCTGTAGTTACTGTCCATGCCTTTCGAAACAGTCATTTAGCCATTAGTTATGAGATGTTGGTGAAGTGGGAGGATCACTCACCAGTAGGGCCGTGGGGTTATCCTATGGTCTTGCGGGGACAAACCACCATACTGCATTATTTGTGTCGGATTCTGGAGAGGTCTACCATTCCCCGGCTTGGGCTCAGAGGCTTCGCCAGAAACACAAGGAGAGTCTGCCCAAAATGGGGTGTCGATTGCTGTAAAATATGGCCATTGTACGCGCACCTATTCTTCAGTTCATTTTTTCTCTTTACCTTGCTCCTATTTTTTGCTATATTCTGAGATCATGTTTTTCTCAATGAACAGTTAGAGGTTTTTTTATCGAACGAATCGTGAATACTTCGGGAGGTGTAGCTAAATGAATCGGTTTAAGGCCTGGATGCTTGCCCTGATTTTCACCGCAGTCTCTCTGCTGGCAACTGTCTCTACAGCTCAGGCGATAAAAGTGGGTGAGATTGAGGTCTCAGGTGCTCTCCGCACAGATAAGTCCCTCATCTTAACAGCCTGCGGGCTTTTGGTGGGCGAGGAACTCTCAACGGAAAAGGTGCAACAGGCTATCAGACATCTCTATTCCCTCGGTATCTTCTCCGACATCCGCATACTGGCTGTTCAAACTGGTGAGGATGAAGTTAAACTGACCATAGCGGTTAAAGAACTGCCGGTTTTAGAAAAAGTGACATTTATAGGAAACAAGAGGTTCAAAGCCACAAAGTTAAAAAAACTGGTGGGGCTTAGAAAAGGGCAGGTAGTAAGCCCCAAGGCCATCAAGGATGCCCAACAGAAGTTGATCTCCTTTTACAAAAAAGAAGGCTATCTATTGGCCCAGGTCACTCCAGAGAGCTTTCAACTGGATAAAGAGGGACGGCTTATCCTCAATTTCCGCATCCGAGAGGGTAAAAAGCTAGCGGTTAAAAGGATCAGAATCCATGGGAACAAAGCGGTGAGCCAGAGAGAGATTAAGAAACAGATGAAGACCAAGGAGGCCCGGTGGTGGCGAAAGGGAGAGTTTAAAGAGGAAGTCCTGCAACAGGACCTGAACAGAATTGTCGATTTCTACCGCAAACAAGGTTTCAGAGACGCAAAAGTAGTTAAAGACAGCCTCTCTTATGATATCTCAAAGAAGAGCCTGTTTGTGGACATAACTGTCAGCGAAGGGCCGCGATATAGATTCGGCCGGATCAGTTGGGAGGGCAACAAGGCTCTCTCCGACAAAGAACTGTCACAGTTGCTCACAATTAATCCTGGTGATATTTACAACCAGGAGAAACTGGATAACCTGTTGGCTGCTATCAGGGCTGCCTACTACGAGAAGGGGTATCTCTCCGCAACAGTTATCCCCAGCGAGCCGGTAGTCGACAACCGGGTGAATATCCACCTCAGGCTCGAAGAAGGCGCAGTTTCGAAAATAAGGGAGATAACCATTGCAGGAAATACCAAGACGAAGGAGAAGGTGATTCGGAGGGAGCTTTCGATTAAACCGGGTCAGGTCTTCAGGCGAAGCGTTCTGGAAAGAAGCATAAGGGATGTCTATCAGCTTAACTTCTTTAGTAATGTTGAACCTGAGGTCAAACCTCTTCCCAACGGGGATGTAGACATCATAATAAATATTGAGGAAAAGTCCACTGGCCAAGCAATGGCTGGTCTTGGCTACAGTGAACGGGACAAGCTGGTGGGTTCGGTCGGGTTCAATATCCCTAACCTCTTCGGCAATGGGCAAAGCCTGGAGCTCAATTGCGACTTTGGCACCAGAAGGGAGACTTTCAAGTTCAGCTTCACTGAACCCTGGCTCCTCGGTACTCCTACTGCTGCCACTCTCAGCATTTACAGCACAAAGGATAAATGGGAGAGCCACTTCGATGAGAAGAGACAGGGCGGATACGGAAGGATTGGCAGAAGACTGACCTGGCCGGATAGCTACTCTCGAGTATATCTCCGATATCGCTTAGAGTCGGTGGAATACCTCAACTTCTCCGAGGATTTTTCTAACCCTTTAGGTTTAAAAGAGAATCAGCCTCAAGTTAGCAGCAGCCTGGGGCTCACTTATCTGAGAGACAGCCGTGATATGCCCCAGTTTCCAACTCGGGGCTCCATGTGCGTCTACACGCTTGATTTCGCTGGCGGGCCTCTCCAGGGTGATGAGAGTTACCATAAGCAGATACTCGAGTCCGATTTCTACTTCCCAATTTTGCGGAGGCTAACCCTCATGTTGAAGCTTAAGCTGGGCCTGGTGGATGCCTTCGGCTCTGACCGCAAAGTTCCCCCCAG
>MVCY01000068.1 GCA_002049985.1 Candidatus Latescibacteria bacterium 4484_181 | reverse complement strand
AGATGGTTCTATCCAGATTGACTGAGAAACAGCTAAGAGAAGATCCAGAGAGGCAGCTAAGGGAGTTTAAACGGCGGAAAGATTTCTTGGTGGCCATCGATACCGATGGTTGTGTCACCGATAATATGAACGGGAAGCAGATGCTCATATTTCACCCCCATTTCATGGAGTTCTACGGTCTGTGGGGTATCGAGTCCTACTTCCGTGAGGTAGCCGAATATTACAATCTATTTTCTGTAGACAGAGGCTGTAACCGTTTTATTGCAGTGCAATTGACTCTCACTGCCCTTGGTCAAAGAGCAGACGTGAAACAGGTTCTCAGAGAGAAGAACATCCAACTTCCTGACAGTAAACCCTTGGATGATTACATCTGCTATGCCCGAGAGAACAAACTGGGACTGGGCAATCCCAGTCTGGAGAGATTTATCGATGAGAATCCCACCAATTTCGCTCTGTATAAGCTGCTGGGTTGGAGCGAAGCGGTGAACAGAACATTTCCCCATATATCGGCCAAAATCCCCCCTTTCAGCAATGTAAGGGAATCTCTGGAGCTGATGGCCCAGCATGCTGACATCATAGTGGTTTCCAAAACTCCCTATAAGGATTTGGCTGACTACTGGGAGGCCCAGGGGATAGCCCAATATGTTCGACTCATCTGCGGCCAGGAGATGGGATCGAAAGCCCATCACATTCAGATGGCCAAGAGGGCTGGCGGTTATGGAGACGACCAGGTACTGATGCTCGGGGATGGAGCTGGAGACCTGAAGGCAGTGAAGGCTAACAATGGTCTGTTCTATCCCACTAGCCCTGGGAGAGAACAACAGGCTTGGAATGAGTTTCCTCAAGCCTTTCGGCTCTTCATTAAAGGGGAATACGCGGGCCAGTTCGAGAAAAAACTCTTAGATGAGTTTAACAAATCCCTCCTCACTACACCTCCATGGGAGAGACCTAATTATGACCACAAAAGCTCTTACCGAGAGAAACAGCAGATAAGGCTGTCTCTCTACCAGAGTTTTAACCCGAAGGGAAGATTGCTTGTCCTGTAGGATGGATACTGAGAAGACGGTGAGGTTTCTGAGCAGAGAGGAGCTTTCTGCCCTCTGTAAAGAGGCTCTTCAAACGCGGGACTATAGAGACAAGAGGATTCTGGTCGTAATCCCAGATACTACTCGCTCCGGCCCGGTAGATATCTTCTTCCGGTCTATCTCAGAGCAACTTCTGGACAGGACGAGGAAGTTAGATTTCATAGTTGCCCTGGGTACCCATCCGATTTTGGATGAAACAAAACTATATCGACATTTAGGGATAACTAGAGAAGAGAGAGAAACCAAATACAGAGAAGTTGGCCTGTTCCAGCACCGCTGGGATGACCCCGAGGAGCTGAGATGTATCGGAACAATCCCCCGGCAACAGGTCCGAGAACTGTCCAAAGGACTTTTAGATGAGGATATTCCTGTAGAGATAAATAGGAGGATTCTTCAATATGACGAGCTTCTGATAGTGGGTCCTGTTTTCCCCCATGAAGTGGTGGGATTCTCGGGAGGATATAAATACATCTTCCCAGGGGTTGCTGGGCCCCAGATAATCCACAAGTTCCACTGGCTGGGGGCCTTGATTACCAATCCCAAGATCAACGGGGTCAAGGATACTCCCCCCAGGCAGGTTATCAATAAGGCGGTATCTTTATTGAGGCTTCCCATAACCCTTTTCTCCTTTGTGGAAAAAGGGGGAAAGGTCTTGGGATTTTTCGCCGGAGGGGAGGAGTCGTGGTCAAAGGCAGCCGACCTGTCTGCTCAGGTCAATATCCAATACGTGGATAGAACCTTTCACACCGTTTTGTCCGTTGCTCCCCAGATGTACGAAGATCTATGGACAGCAGGCAAGTGCATGTATAAACTGGAGCCAATAGTAGAAGACGGAGGGAGATTGATAATCTACGCCCCCCATGTGAGGGAGGTCTCCTACACCCACGGAGAGGCCATAGAAAAGGTGGGATATCACACCCGAGACTACTTTCTGAAGCAAATGGACAGGTTCAGAGATGTGCCGGGGGCAATTATGGCTCACTCCACCCATGTAAAGGGGATTGGGACTTTCATAGACGGTAAAGAGACCCCTCGAATAGAAGTACTCTTGGCCACCGGTATTCCCAAACATAGGTGCAGGAAGATAAATCTTGGCTATTTAGACCCTGACTTGGTCAGGATTGAGGATTATGTGGACAGAGAGGATGAGGGAATTCTGGTGGTGAGAAACGCAGGGGAGGTTCTCTACCGGCTGGCAAGCGGCAAAGTGCCGGATATTGAACATTTATATTCAAAGCGTCAATAGAAGAAAACAGGTGAAGCCAAAATGGTGTATGAGGAGAGGTAGATGCAGGCAAAGGCAGAAGGTAGGTATATCAGAATATCCCCCCGTAAGACCAAACAGGTGATTGATATGATAAGGGGTAAGGCGGTGGAGGAGGCGTTGAACTTGCTGCATTTCTGTCCAAAAGCTCCCAGTGTTCCGGTTGAGAAAGTGATTCGTTCGGCCGTCGCGAACCTGCTTGACCAAGAAGGCGGAGCAAAAGTGAACACCGAGGATCTGATTATCAAGGATGTCCGCGTGAATCAAGGCCCAACGCTGAAAAGGTTTCGTCCCCGAGCGATGGGGAGAGCTGCACCAATCAGAAAGCGATCAAGCCATATTACTGTAGTGGTTGGGGAAGAAGAATAGGAGGTCTCGTGTGGGGCAAAAAACGCACCCATTGGGGTTCAGGTTAGGAGTTATTAAGACCTGGAAATCAAGGTGGTTCGCCCGGCAGGACTTTTCCGAACTGCTCCGGGAGGACCTAATGCTTCGCAAGTATGTGAAGAGCCGTTTCGACCATGCTGGAGTGTCAAGAGTTGCCATAGAACGGGCGGCTAAGCAGGTAACCCTCACCATTCACACCGCTCGCCCGGGGATAGTGATCGGCCGCAGAGGCGCTGAGGTGGATAAATTGCGTGATGAGCTGCGATACCTGACGCAAAAGGAGATTTATATCAATATCCAGGAGATAAAATACCCTGAACTGGATGCTCAGTTGGTGGCAGAGAACATCGCAAACCAATTGGAGCAAAGGGTGAACTACCGCAGGGCAGTGAAAAGGGCAGTGGCCTCGGCAATGAAACTGGGAGCCAAGGGAATCAGGATTATGTGCGGGGGGAGAATAGCGGGCGCTGAGATGGCCAGAAGAGAACAATACAGAGAGGGGAGTGTTCCCCTGCATACCCTGAGGGCAGATATTGACTACGGCGCTGCCACTGCTTTCACCACCTATGGTACCATTGGGGTAAAGGTGTGGATATACAAGGGAGAGATAATCGACAGCAAGGGTTCCAGCAAGTGAGGGTATCTTAATGTTAATGCCTAAGAAGACCAAATACAAGAAGCAGCAACGGGGGCGGATGAAAGGCACTGCATACAGAGGATCGGAGCTTGCCTTCGGTGAATATGGATTGCAGGCACTTGAACCTGGCTGGGTCACCAGCCGACAGATTGAGGCAGCCAGAATTGCGATGACCAGACACATCCGCCGAGGAGGGAAACTATGGATTCGCATATTCCCAGATAAACCGGTAACTGCTAAACCTGCCGAGACCAGAATGGGAAAGGGAAAGGGTTCAGTAGAATACTGGGTGGCGGTGGTTAAACCAGGAAGGATTATGTTCGAACTGGGAGGCATTTCCAGAGATTTAGCTCAAAGGGCAATGACCCTCGCCAGCCATAAGTTGCCTATTAAGACGAAATTCGTCGAACATATGGAGGAGGGCATCCTTTAAGATGAAACCTTACCAGTTGAGGGAGTTGACATATGAGGAGGCGATAAACCGGCTCAGGGATGCCGAAGAAGAGTTATGCAACTTAAGATTTCAGTGGGCTACCAGAAAAGGGCAGAGTGGTCAGTAATAAGCCTGACAAGACAATTACTGTTGCAATAACCACATCAGGGAGACATCCCCTCTATGGACGCGTCTTCCGTAAGACTAAGAAACTTCACGCCCATGATGAAGAAAATATTGCTCAAGTGGGTGATCTGGTTGAATTGATGGAGACCAGACCATTGAGCAGAACCAAGCGTTGGAGATTGGTGAGAATAGTAGCTAAGGCAGAGTAAGCAAGGTCTGAGGTGAGGATAACCAGATGATCCAACAATACACAAGGTTGCGAGTGGCTGATAATACCGGAGCTAAGGAGATAATGTGCATTAAGGTGTTGGGTGGGTCCAAGAGAAGGTATGCCACAGTTGGTGATACTATTATCGCTTCGGTAAAAGGCACTATCTCTGGAGGGGGAGAAAAAAAATGATACTGTCCTGGTTATTGCTGGAGATTACAAAGGAAAACAGGGGAGGGTACTGAAGGTCTTCCCTAGGGAAGACAAGGCAATTGTGGAACATGTCAACATGGTTAAACGCCATACTCGTCCTCGAACAAATCAGCAGGGCGGTATACTCGAAAAAGAGGCGCCGATACAGCTCTCTAACCTGATGGTTATCTGCAAAAGCTGTAATCAGGGGTTCTGAAGGAGATGGACATATGCCAGCGCGACTCAAGTTTGTGTATCAACAGGAGATTGTTCCCAAATTGAAGGAGAAGTTTGGTTATCGTAACATAATGCAAGTGCCACGATTGGAGAAGGTCGTGATAAATATGGGACTGGGTGAGGCTGTCCAGAATCCTAAGTTGTTGGATGCAGCTATGAAGGATCTGGCGACTATTACTGGACAGAGGCCGTCTGTAAGAAGAGCCAAAAGGTCGATCTCCAATTTTAGAGTGAGGGCAGGAATGCCTATCGGCTGTTCGGTGACTCTCCGTGGCGATCGGATGTACGAATTCTTAGACAGACTCTTGAGCTTCGCCCTGCCCCGAATCCGCGATTTTCGGGGAATCAACCCTAACTCCTTTGATGGTCGGGGTAACTACACATTGGGCGTTAAAGAACAGGTTATATTTCCTGAAATAAGTTATGATAAGGTAGAGAAGATAATGGGAATGGATATAACTGTTGTGACTTCAGCAAAGACTGATGAGGAGGCTTTTGAACTATTAAAGGGTTTTGGAGCGCCCTTTAGGAAGAGTTGAAAGGAGGTTTCGTGGCAAAGAAGGCTTTGATTGTCAAGGCAAAGAAGAAGCCGAAGTTCAAGGTCCGGCAGTATAACCGTTGCTTTCGTTGTGGCAGAGCTCGGGGTTACTTAAGGCAGTTTGGGTTATGTCGCATATGTTTTCGAGAGCTGGCCCTCTCTGGTGAGATCCCAGGGGTCACCAAAGCCAGTTGGTAGATTGTAGGCCACTGGAGAACGGGAAGAAACTCCTGAGTAGCTGCAGAGTATCGAATTCTGGACTGAAAATTGGAGATGAGAACATGAGTATGACTGACCCAATCGCTGATATGCTTACCAGCATCAGAAATGCTTGTAGAGCAAAACACAGAAAGGTAGATGTTCCTGCTTCTAATATGAAGCAGAGAATAGTCGATATACTTCGAGAGACAAATTTCATAGAGGATTACATTTATATTGAAGACAACAGGCAAGGTTACCTCAGGATATATCTTAAGTATGACGCAAAGGAGAACAGTTTCATCAAGGGAATCAAGAGGGTGAGTAGACCTGGGTTGAGAAAGTATGTGGGACATCAGAATATTCCTAAGGTGCTTAATGGCTTAGGCATAGCCATAATTTCTACTCCCCGAGGGGTGCTGACGGATGAGCAAGCCAGAGCAGCAGGCGTAGGGGGAGAAGTTATCTGTTATGTGTGGTAATCAAAAGGATATGAAACCAGTGAGGAGTGGCAGGTGTCGCGGATAGGCAGAAAGCCCATTGTGATCCCTAAAGGGGTTGAGGTGCATATCGAAAACGGCTATGCATTGGTAAAAGGGCCAAAAGGGGAGCTCTCAGTCCCGTATAAGCCGGAGATTCAGATTCAGGTGAAGGAGGGAAAGGTGGAGCTCACCTGCAGTGGCCAGGAGAAGCGCAATAGGGCATTATATGGCCTTACCCGGTCCTTGCTTGCCAATGCTGTAGAGGGAGTAAGTCAGGGGTTTGAGCGAAAGCTGGAGATTGTTGGGATCGGTTACCGGGCACAATTGGAGGGACATAACCTACGGTTGAACCTGGGATTCTCCCATCCCATCATTTTCCCTGCTCCAGATGGCATTGAGTTTGCTCTGGAAGAGGGACGCCGCACCAGAGGCGAGCAAGAAGCGGCTCAGAAGATCATCGTGAAGGGTATAGATAAGCAGAAGGTTGGACAAACAGCGGCAATAATTCGATCCTTCAGACCCCCTGAGCCTTACAAGGGAAAGGGAATCAGGTATGAAGGGGAGATAATCCATCGTAAGGCGGGCAAAGCGGGTGCATAAGCCGCGTAATTCTCGAGTAGTCATTATCTTAACCATAGCGAGCTGCAATTATGGAAAAGTCAAAAAAAGTTGCATTGAACAGACAAAGGCGGCATCGACATATCAGGAAAAAGGTTATAGGAACTGCCCAGCGTCCCCGCCTGGTAGTGTACCGGAGTCTGAAACACATATACGCTCAATTAGTAGATGACATTTCCCAAAAATCTTTACTCGGTGTATCCACTCTCACTCCTCAGGTGCGGGAGAAGATTCGAACCACAAAGGGGAAGTGTGAAAAAAGCAAAGAGGTGGGGAGATTTCTCGCCATGATGGCCAAAGCGAAGGGCATTGAAAAGGTAGTGTTTGACCGAGCTGGATATCTTTACCACGGTAGAGTGAAGGCCCTGGCCGAGGGCGCTCGCGAGAAAGGACTGCAGTTCTAGACAAAAAGGGAGGATTAATTGCAGAAAGAGACAGAACTGGAATTGAGCGAGGGCGTTATCCACATCAATCGGGTAGCAAAAGTGGTCAAGGGAGGACGGCGGTTCAGCTTCAATGCTTTAGTTGCTGTTGGGGATAAGAAGAGTCGCGTGGGGATAGGGTTCGGTAAGGCCAATGAACTTTCTGAGTCGATAAGGAAAGCTACAGAAACGGCAAAAAAAAACATGGTTCCCATTCCCTTAGTTAACGGAACCATCCCCCATGAAGTGACAGGTAAGTTTGGTGCAGCTAAGGTCTTGCTGAAGCCAGCCTCTCCCGGTACGGGCATAATCGCCGGAGGAGGGATGAGAATTCTGTTAGAAATGCTAGGGGTTCAGAACATCCTGGCCAAATCTCTGGGTTCACCCAATCCGGTAAACGTTGTAAAAGCAACAATGCAGGCTCTTATGACAACAAAGGACATCACCAAAGCAGCACAGATCAGAAGAGAAGAGTCTGAAAA
>MVCY01000067.1:8696-9474 GCA_002049985.1 Candidatus Latescibacteria bacterium 4484_181 | reverse complement strand
AGGTGTCCTGAAACAGTAGAGATAAAGCGGGTCAGACCTGGCCAGTGGCGTTTAGCCCCATGGTCTGAGGACAGACAGGGTTGACCACCATAGGGGCTGTTTTTCCTATTGAAGTGGGAAAAAACATCCGTACCCGAAGCCAACCCCACTTTTTTCGCTTTTCATAAGTTTGACTTCAGGCAGTTCAAAGTTTCAAATGGAATGGAGAAGCCAATTATGCTAAGTAATCGCATTTAAAGGGATATACAAGAAAAGAAGAGAATGTCCTCTATATCCAAAATTCTGATCATTCAAACTGCCTTTATCGGAGACTTAGTCTTGACCACTCCCCTTATCCGGGCGGTTCTGTGCTCACAATTCCCAAGACAGCAGACCTACTACGTGACAACCCGCATATTGACATGGTAATTCTCTACGACAAGCGCGGAAAACAGAGGGGGATACGAGCATTTTTGCAATTGGTCAGGAAGTTGCGTAGGGAACGGTTTGATCTGGCGATTGTACCGCATCGTTCGCTACGCAGCGCTCTGCTGGCTGGGTTAAGTAGAATTCCCCAGAGAGTGGGTTTCAACACCAGTGCTGGGGTTTTTCTATTCACCCACAAGGTCTTCTACCGGAAGAATGCCCATGAGATTGAGCGCAATCTTGATCTGCTGCGTCCTTTCGGTATCTACCTCCAGGATAAGAGTCCAGAGGTTTTTCCCAGTCCCAATGACCGAGACACAGCAGCAGAATTTCTACGGAAAAATGGGATTCAAGCTTCGCACAGACCGGTGGC
>MVCY01000067.1:0-8689 GCA_002049985.1 Candidatus Latescibacteria bacterium 4484_181 | reverse complement strand
CCCGGATCAGTATGGCCCACCAAATGTTGGCCTCCAGAGAGGTTCGCTGAGGTGGGTAAGCATCTGTTTAAGCAGTTCGGGAAAAAGGTGATCCTGATAGGTGGGGAGGAAGACCGGCAACTCTGTCAACGGATAGCAGACGCATTGCCCAGTGGAGCCGGTGCAGTGGCTGCCGGCCAGATGTCTCTTCGGCAATCAGCAGCTCTGCTGGAAATGTGTGCACTTCTTTTGTCCAACGACAGCGCTCCGGTGCACCTGGCAGTGGCGATGAAAACCCCCGTAGTGGCCATTTTCCCGCGGCCACTTTCAGTGCATGAAGGGCATCTCCGCAGAACAGGTGCTTGGCGAGATATGTAGAATACTTCAACTGGACCAGAAAAAGACCGGATGAGCATCAAAATAGGGAACGAGAATCGGCCGCTGGTATATCAATCACCACTCACCAATGACGAACAATATAATAATTCAGTATTTAAACCAGATCGGAAAACTTATGAAAAGCAAGAGAGACATATCGTCCCTAAGGGGACTTCGAATAGATGGCCGGTCTTATTTGCCACAAACATTTTGGACAGACAAGAGGGGGTCTATCAATAGGCATTTTTAACCGAAGAGTTGGCCAGGAGATCGCAAGCATCGCAAAGGGCTAATTATCTATTTATAAAAATGTTGCCTGCCTTATGCCCCGTTGCCTTTTTTGCTGTTATCTTAAATCACTAACTGAACTTTCACAAAAATATTACAATTGGAGACATAAGCGAAGGAATTTCCCCATATTATTCAGCTATCTGTCCCTCTTCTCTAGGAGAAGAGGGGCCAAAGGAAGCGCGCTTTCCGTAGGCGTAGTCCAGGATTAACCATAGTCGTCGATGAACCGTCCGGCTATTGGAAAGAGAAAAACAATGAATTAAGACAACAACAAAAACGTGTTCACAGGGATTCTCAAACGCAGCCAGGGGCCTATTCCCGCTCGGGAACCTCATGCCCTCCTATGCTACTATATTCCGCTGGTTTAAGGATACATCTTTGAGGTCTTTTGTGAAAGTTTAGTCATTGAATTTTGATACAGCACGGATGTGCAATTTTTGAACTTACGGAGTGAAACCGTGGCCAGTTTAACACAGGTGCAGATTCTGTCGGAAAGATGAAGTTGCTGGCAGTACTATGGGCCCCGTTCAGATATCTATTTCTGTGGGAGGGCATGCAGAGGCCGATTCCATCGGCATCTGGAGACGCCTCCTGTAATCGGTTTTCAAGGTAGAATAGAGCACGTCTTCTGTGAAGTTGCCGTCTTTTGAGCAGAATCTATGTAATAGATAGAAAACTCTTCATAGGGTTTTTTCCGGATATAGGTTCAAAACAGTTTACCGCATCTATGCGGTTCATTGCAGACGAGTCTCGACAGCCGTTACAGCTTAGGTTGTCCGCTTATCTTTGCGTCTGGTTTCCTGATGTAGAGAGGTTCAATGGAGAACAATTCTGCCTCTTCCCCTTTTTCAATTGCAGACAGGCCCACTCTGGCCACCGCAGCAGCATCGGGGTAGTTCAGATCAGGAGGGGCGAAGTGGGCTTTTTCTCGCAATATTTTCAGAATAGTCTCTCTGTAGACAATTGCTCCCCTGCCGGAGAAGACAGTTGGCTGGGAAATTCTCTTAGCCAGAAGTTCAGGAGAAATTGCCTGTGGGGCAGAAAGCCTTTCAATTTCTCCGCCTGCGACTTGGTAGACGGAAGCGTAGACCTCCCCTTTTTTGGCGTCGAGCATGGGACAAACCTCCAACCCAATCCTGAGCCCGGTGAAAGAGCCAGGGCCGATGGAGACCGCTACCCCATCTAACTTCTGCAGAGAGAGGGAAGCATCGGCTAAAATCTGTTTGATGGCAGCCATCAAATGTTCAGAGTGAGCCGATTCAATATTCCAGAGGTAAGAAGCCAACACATCCACCTGATCAACAACGGCTACGCTTCCCACCATTGTTGCCGTCTCAATCCCTAATAGTCTCATTTACCTAAAGTACGCTATGTGCTCTATAATGAAGCTTCGCTACGCAAATTTATGCCCGTAAGAGCCACCCAACACTTAGTACCGTTGAAATATATGCCTTTTTTGGTGACTTGTCAACAAAAAGTGGACAAAGCATTAAACCATTCTTCACACTCTGGTGTCTAATAAAAAAACCATAACGAGGAACATGGACAACGATTCGGATATCCTGCTGGTGCGAAGGCTTAAGCAAGGTGATGAGAGGGCCTTCAACCAGATTGTCAACCGATATCAGCAGCGGCTCTACTACTTGGCGCTGCGAATGGTTAACGACCATGAAGATGCTGCCGATATCTCACAGGAAGCGTTTGTTAAAGCCTACGAGGGCCTTAGCAAATTTCATGAGAATTCATCTCTTTACACCTGGCTTTATCGCATTGTGATCAATTCCGCTATAAATCACCAACGCAAGAAGAGGTTGTGGGCTTTTCTCCACCTTGAGGATATGAAATCTCTGTCAGGGTCGCCCTCCGGCTCTCCGGATAAGGTGCTGGAACGGAACGAGCTGGCCGACGCAGTAGATAAAGCAATTCAGGAGTTGCCAGAGAAACAGAAAGCCATTTTTGTCTTGAGGTATTACGAGAACCTATCGCATCGGGAGATAGCGGAGATTGTGGGAAGGTCTGTCGGTGCAGTCAAGGCAAGCTATTTTCATGCCGTGAACAAACTGCGGAAAGCCCTGGCCCGATTCGTAGAATAATCCTCTCGCATTCCCACCTAATCAACAGCTACAGTCCGGGCACAATGGACGAGGAGAGGCAGAATGAGGTGCAGTCAAGCCAGAAGACTTTTCATTGACTTCTGCGAGGGCGAGCTTAGCGGTGATCTTTTGAACCGACTTAAGTCACACTTAGATGCCTGCCCAAGATGCCGGCAGCAGTTGAGGTCACTTCAACGGACGCTGGCAGTTCTCAGAGAGGTCGAACCTGCCCCTGCTCCGCCTGGTTTTTGGGAGCATTATCTCGTAGAGGTAAGGAGAAAGATTGATGCAAAAAACAGGAGCAGATGGCTGTCCCGATTGGTTCCATCTCTGGGCGCAGCGGCTGCGGCGATTCTACTGGTCTTTCTGCTTCTCACCGGTAGGCAGAAAGAACAAAACCCACTTTCAGTCTCGTGGTCCACAGAGCAGGAAAGCATAGGCTATGTAGCCTACCTGGGTACATCAGTAGCTGAGTCGGTGGATGTGGTTCAGGTCCTGGGAGAGAAGCTGCTTTCCTCAGATGAGATAGCATCCATGGAAAGTCTGTACTGTCCATCAGAACAGATGACAGAACAGATTACTCAGATAGCAGAGGAAATGAGATTAGCTTACGAAGCGTACTACAATCCACAGAAAGGAGGTGAATAGCAATGAAAAGGCGAGTGTTGCTCCTGGCTTCTCTTTTTCTGATATTCCTTTTCGCTCAGACGCTTCAGGCACAGCCCCGGCCTCCTATGCTCTATCCCTCGAAAAAAGAGGGGAAGATGAAGGTGAAGATAAAGATACTCCGGACTTGGAAGCTGATCGAAGACCTGAGGTTAAGTGAGGAGCAGGCGGTGAAGTTCTTCCCCTTGCTGACAGAATTCGACACAAAAAGGGAAGAACTTGAGGCTCAAAAGCAGCAGATTATGGATGAGCTACGCGTTCTGTTGTCGGGGGAAAAGCCTTCGGCCAAGAAAATTCAACAGTTGCTTGCTCGGTTGCAGAAGAACGAACAGGAACTCCGAAGCACCAGAGAGAGTTTTGTGAAGAAGACAGCAGCCGTTCTCTCGACAGAGCAACAGGCTCGACTGATTCTATTTGAGGAGAGATTCCGCCGTCAATTAAGAGAAGTGATCCAGGAGATGAGGCATAGAGGAGGAGGCCTTGTAGGAGGGCCCATTCGAAGCCGAGAATTGCAAGAGCCAGCCCCTCCTGCGGAGTTGGAAATGAGACTTAAGAAGCAGATAGACCGGCTTCAGAGAGGGATTCAACGGCTGCAAAGACAGATAGAATCTCTCGAGAGGAGGGGAGGATAGTTCGGACGCGAATTCCACCTGATAGAGAGGCTGAGCCCGAGAGACGGGTTCAGCCTTTTTTCTTTCGAATCTTGCAGCATGCTTCAGTCTTTGCCGAACTTAGAAGGCACCAAGTATACGCACATGAACTTACGAGGAGTAACAATCAAATTCTTCAATAGGCTTCCATCTTGTTTGTCAACAATATTTGCAGACAGTACTGGGCAGGGCCATTCGGCAAAAATCCACTGGCAATTATGCCGAAAATTAGGTAAGTGTCTATATTACAGTGGAATTTCTCTAAGAGCTCTCCGGTTAATTGCAATTTTTAGCTATCTTAAAGAAAATAGCTTGACTTTATCAGGAGAATATTTTATTATAAGACATCAAAGGAGTGACGGATGGAAGAGGCATTGATTCGTACAGAACTGCCGGGCTTAAAACTGTTTAAGCGGGGAAAGGTCAGAGACCTCTATGAATTGGGGGATAAACTGTTAATAATAGCCACAGACAGAATCTCCGCCTTCGACTGTGTTATGCCCAATGGTATTCCCGGAAAAGGGAGAATACTGACCCAAATGTCCCTGTTTTGGTTTGACTTTGTAAATGAGGTTGTAGAAAATCATCTCATTTCCGCCGATGTGAATCAGTTTCCACGAGAGCTTCAGAAATTCAGGGATGTTCTGGAAGGCAGGTCTATGTTGGTGAGAAAGGCCGAGCAGATTGGTGTGGAGTGTGTCGTGAGGGGGTACCTTTCAGGCTCTGGTTGGCGCGAATACTCCGGCAGCGGGAGTGTCTGCGGCATTAAGCTCCCACCGGGCCTTGAGGAATCCGATAGACTCCCCGAGCCGATCTTCACTCCGGCTACAAAAGCTACCTCCGGGCACGATCAAAATATCCCCTTTTCCGAGATGGCCGAGCTGGTAGGTGAAGAGAGGGCTGCTACTTTGAAGGACCTTAGCATCAGAATTTACAAAAAGGCATCCGAATATGCTGAGTCGAAGGGCATAATTGTTGCCGACACCAAGTTTGAATTCGGCATTTGCTCAGGAAAGGTTATTCTAATAGACGAGATTCTTTCTCCGGACTCTTCCAGATTTTGGCCGCGGGAGAAATATCAGCCGGGCCGCCCACAGGAGAGTTTTGATAAACAATTCGTGAGAGACTATCTGGAGAGTTTGGGTTGGGATAAAAAACCACCAGCTCCCACACTACCCAAAGAGGTGGTTCAGAAGACATTGGCCAAATATGAAGAGGCCTACAACCGACTGGTGGCAGGGCAAGTGTGAATTATTTTGCTTTTTCTTAGAAAGGAGGGGGAGGTGTCAGAGATCAAGCGAGCCCTGGTAAGTGTTTCTGACAAAACTGGGATTGTGGAGTTCGCCAGGGGCCTGAATCAACTGGGCGTTGAGATCATATCTACAGGGGGGACAGCAAAGGTGCTCCAAGAGGCTGGTGTCCCTGTCAGATATGTGTCAGAGCTGACCGGTTTCCCTGAGATGATGGATGGCAGGGTGAAGACTCTTCACCCTAAGATTCACGGGGGGCTGCTGGCACTCAGGGACAACCCCCAGCATATGAAAGATGTTGAGAAGAACGACATAGAGCTGATCGACCTGGTGGAACATAGATATTGGCGGTCCTACCCTGCTTAGAAGCGCGGCCAAAAACTATCGTTATGTGGGGGTGGTGGTTGACCCTGCCGATTACAGCCCAGTGCTTCAAGAACTGGAAGCCAGCGGAGAGCTTTCTGTTCAAACGAGGAGTAGACTCTGCGTCAAGGCCTTCCGGGCCACGGCTGACTATGACGCTGCTATCGATAGGTATCTAAGCGAAAAGCTGGCGGATGAGAAAATCCTCCGACTGAAGTACACCCGCGGCCAGGTGTTGAGATATGGCGAGAACTGGCATCAGAAGGCCACCTTTTACCGAGATGAAGAGATCACCGAACCGTGCGCCGGCGATGTTAAACAACTGCACGGCAAACAGATGTCCTACAACAATTATTTAGATGTAGATGGGGCCATAGAGGCGGTCAAGGAGCTGGGAAACACGGTTGGAGTGGCAGTGATCAAGCATACCAATCCTTGCGGCTACGCCACCGGAGAGACACCCCGGGAGGCCTTAGAGGCCGCCTGGCAGGGTGATCCGGTGAGCGCTTTTGGCTCCATTATCGCCTGCACTGTGCCGGTAGACCTGGCTACGGCTGAGTTTCTGAAAGAGAAGTTTGTGGAGATACTGGTTGCTCCCGGATACGAAAAAGAGGCCTTGGCCTTTTTGAAAAGCAAGAGTAAGAATCTAAGGATCTTACAGATACCGCCTATAGGCTCTGGCGAGGCAGAAAAATACACCTATCGCCATATTATAGGAGGAATCTTACAGCAGGAGAGAGATATCTCACTTTACCAGCAATGGGAGACGGTTACCCAGAGTGAATTCCCGGAGGAGAAGAAGGCCCTGGCGGAGTTTGCCTGGAAAGCTGTTAAGCACACCAAATCCAATGCGATTGTGTTGGCCAGGGAATACAAGCCGGGACGGTTTCAGGTAATTGGTATGGGGGCGGGGCAGCCCAATCGGATTGACTCCCTGCAGAAGCTGGCGGTCACAAAGGCCCGTGAGAATCTCAAGAACATATGTGGCGAAAAGAATATCAAAAGAGAGATGTCAGAATTGGTGATGGCCTCAGATGCCTTCTTCCCCTTTGACGATATTGTCCTGGTGGCTGCAGAACATGGCATACGCTACATCGTGCAACCAGGCGGTTCCCTTCGAGACGACCAGGTTATCGCAACTGCCAATCGCAAGGGAATCTCTATGGTGTTCACAGCAATGAGGCATTTTCTCCACTAAGGATTGAACAGAGCATACACTGATTACCGGCGTCTTTGGCAATTTTTCAGGAATAAACTACGCTTTTGAGGAAAACAACATCAATTGATACTTACAGGTTAGTGAGACGGTTATGGGGCTGAGATTTTTGGGAATTATGTCCAATGAGATTGGGGTAGATCTGGGGACAGCAAACACCCTGGTGTATGTGAAAGGCAGGGGAATTGTGCTCAATGAGCCTTCCAGTGTAGCCCTGGATACCTCTAGCGGACGGGTGCTGGCGGTAGGGGCAGAGGCCAGAGAGATGGAGGGGAGAACGCCCGGGGAGATCGAAACGATCCGGCCCATAAAGGACGGAGTGATCGCCAATTTTGAAGTGACAGAGGAGATGCTCCGTTTCTTCATAAAGAAGGTACTGAGGGGTAGGTTTATGGTGCGGCCACGAATTATCATCGGGGTGCCTTCGGGGATCACTGAGGTTGAGAAAAGGGCGGTGAAAGATTCGGCTGAGCGGGCCGGGGCCAGCGAGATTCACCTGATTGCTGAACCAATGGCAGCAGCCATCGGCGTGGGATTGCCCATAGAAGAGCCCATCGGCTCGATGGTGCTCGACGTAGGAGGGGGTACATCGGAGATTGCGGTCATGGCCCTCTCGGGAATTGTTACCCTCACCTCCATTCGAGTTGCCGGCGATGAGATGAACCAGGCAATCGTGGTGCATTCAGAGGAGATTCGGGAAGCATTGGCTGAACCAGTAAACTCTATTGTGGAAGCAGTCCGTTTGACCCTGGAACGTACCCCACCAGAGCTGGCGGCCGATATCATCGACCGGGGCATTATTATGACTGGAGGCGGGGCGCTGCTGAGAGGCTTAGACCAACGGCTCAGAGAAGAGACAGGCCTGCCAGTAAACATCGCCGAAGATCCTCTCACCTGTGTGGTTAGAGGAACAGGTCGAGTGTTAGAGGATACTGACTTCTATTCAAAGATATTGTTCTAACTGAATGTGATGCAAGTTCAGAAGACCTTCTTCTTCGAGAGAAGATACCTTTGCTTCGCCGCGGTTTTCGTGCTCTCCTGCGTTATGATGCTGATGGGACAGGAACAGAAGTTGAGATTCGCTGAGACAGTAGCAGCAACCATATTCAGCACTGGAGAGCGTGTTTTCTCTAAGCCTATTCAAATGAGCCGGTTGCGGCGGGAAAACCGATTTCTGAGGCGACGCAACATCGATCTGTCTATGGAAGTGCAGCGTCTCCGAGAAGCTGAACTGGAGAATATGCGCCTGCGCCGTTTGCTTAACTTTAAACAGAAAAGCGGGCTGTCTCTGCTTCCTGCAGAAGTGATCGGCACAGGCGGGGCTCACGGAAAGAGAATATGCCCGTAGTAACCGCCGAAGGCTTAGTGGGGAGAGTGATCAAGGTTTTCCTCTCCTCCTCTGTGGTTCAACTCCTACTGGACAGAAACTGTCGGGTTAGTGCAGTTGTCCAAAACAGAGACCGTCCTTTCGGAATTGTGGAATGGGAGGGGGAGCAGAAACTGAAACTGAAAGGCATCTCCTTGAGAAGCAACATCCAATTGGGAGATGTGGTCGTTTCCTCCGGTATGGGGGGGGTTTTCCCCAAGGGATTGCAGATCGGCACAATTAGCAATATAGAAGGCCAAGAACTGGGACTTTTCAAAAAGGTGGAACTTACACCAACCGTCCAATTCTCTCGGTTGGAAGAGGTATTCGTACTAATTAGGAGATAGGTTACCCGTAGTGGAAGAGAAAAGATTGAGGGCAAATAGGTCACATAAGGTCTCTGTTTTCAAAGAATATGCCAAGACAATTGTTTATGT
>MVCY01000066.1 GCA_002049985.1 Candidatus Latescibacteria bacterium 4484_181 | reverse complement strand
ACGGAGACCAAAGCCCCTATTATCACGATCACCATCGGCATATCTCTTTGAGTTCTCACACCCTCGGCCTTGCCCGAAATTCCGTGCCTCAGTTCGTCAAATCCCAATTTAAAAGACTCCAAAATCGTAGGGGCAGCTTTGATGAGACTGGCAACTCCACCCAAACAGACAGCTCCTGCCCCTATGTACCTGATGTAATTGTTCCATATCTGGTGAGGGCCCATCCCCGATATCAGGGTCGTGGCCGGAAAAATGGGATGGTCAATCCCCCTGCCTGCAATGGTTATGGCGGGGATGAAGACCAACCAACCCAAGGCTCCACCGGCAAACAGATAGGTGGCTATCCTTGGGCCGATTATGTAGCCAACCCCCAGTAGGGCAGGCATAGCGTCTATTCCTATTTTCATATTCACTTTTTTGAAGAGGTTCCAGGCAGGATGTTCTTCCCACAGACCGAATCCCCCCATAAGGAACTTGTATACCGCCCCTATACCCACCCCCAAGAATACCGTCTTGGCCTTTATGCCACCTGCATCACCCGCCATCAGAACCTTTGCGCACGCTGTCCCCTCGGGATAAGGAAGATTTCGGTGCTCTTTAACTATAAGGAACTTCCGCAGGGGAATCATAAACAGTACCCCCAGGCATCCACCAATAAGGGAGATTAAAAATATCTTAGTAACCCGTGGTTCCAATCCCCAGATGATGAGCGCCGGAACGGTAAAGATCACCCCCGCGGCCAAGGACTCACCCGCCGAACCCACAGTCTGTACCATATTATTCTCGAGAATTGTGCCTTTTCTGAGCATGCCTCGCAATATCCCCATTGAGATAACCGCTACCGGGATAGAGGCACTCACCGTCATCCCCACCTTCAACCCCAAGTAGGCATTAGCGGCTCCAAAGACGAGCCCCAAAATCACCCCCATAACTATGGAGGTTAGAGTAAATTCAGGTATAGACTGCTCTGGTGGAATATAGGGCTCGTACCCCTCTTTATCCATCACTGCATTGTTGAGTTTGCCCAAGATTCACCCCCTCCGTCTCTGTTTGTTTTGCATCAGCGCAAGTTGCGACCTTTCAAGTTCATTTCCTCTGCCAGTTATCGAGTGAAAATTAAAAATCCCCCTTCTCCGTCAAGGGAGAGGGAGATTTCTCTTTTTGGATCAAACAACTATTTGATTAGTGGCTTTCTTCCAGTTGGTTCTCGCCAGGGTCCTCAACATCTATTCTCCTCAGGCAGGGTTACTCACAGTAACGCCACTAATCACGGGCCCCTGCGTACATACCCACGAAAATTGTGCTGTTTGTACGAGAGGTATATTCAAATTTCAGCTTTTCCCAGCGAAAACCAAGCTTGCATGTGAGCTGATATCCGAGGTAATCGGAAATATTTGTGAACTGAAAGGCTAAGACATGTCCCCAATGGGTTTCCACGAAATCTGGCGGTGCACTGGCAGGTCTCTCAATGAAATTCTTGAATCTAGTCCCTTCATAGCCCAATTCTATGGCACTGTTTTTCAAAAAACGATAATTGAAAATCAAGAACAGTATCTCAGAAAGCTCCTTTTTCTTGAGAGCTCCCTTCTGGGGTGGCGTTAGATAATAATACATACTCTTCCATTTTGGTATGAAAGTTGCTCGCTTGCTCAACTTTACCGAATAGTCCGCCTTGTTGACGATACCGAAGGACCTGCTATCGCTCAATCTGTCCCTCTGGGAACCTCTCTGTGTGTAAGTCTCGTACTTCAATTTATTAGTGAAACTGAGACCCGGTGTTCCAGTATAGTTAAATTGAAGATAGGCAGTGTTCACAAAGGTATTCTGGCAAACAAGAGGATCTGAGGACTTTTCCGATATACCTTTGGAAAGTGGTGGTTGAACCCAGGTATATATATCATCTGGGATATTGTCTTTAACTAGCTTAGCCATATCAAATATCTGAAGTCTCCCCAGTCCTCCCCAATCTTTGTCGAGGGTGAACAGGCCATATTTAACTCGACTGGTCTTATCCTTGGAAAGCAAGTGTTCGTCTAAATAGCCTACCGTAAACTTGACATTGGGAACAACTTCCACTCCTCCGTAAAAGTTGTAACCTGCGTGGTCTTTCTTGAAGGGATAATCTGGAGCGTGGTCGTCCTCAAATCTGTCAACCACAGTATTGTTATTCATATCCATACCAAACAGATACTGGGGAGGATCAACATTGTATTTGAGAAACGGTTCTTTATAGTCGGGCTGCAGGTTATCGTTCTGGTTGAAATCCCAGACCAGGTCGTTGTTCACATCCTGCCCAGGGAAGACATACCGGTCAAAAGGAGGCTGTGCTGGACGCTTCCAGTCAGGAAATCTATCCTGGTCGTCATTATCATCAACAAACTCAAAAGAATAATGCTCCAAGTCTGAATAGTCAATGTCACCCCGTTCATTTCCTACGAACATCCAGGTGGAATAGTCGTAGTCTGTCTTAAAGATCTCACCGTAACCAAACCATGGATAAGCTATCTTTGACGCAGTCACGTAATAAGCCTCAGAATGGTCAGTTGCCAGTGACTGCTCGTCCTTTGTTCTCCAATTCTCATTAGGAAAGCGCCTGAATCTCCTGTTTCTCACATACTCAGCTCGAACAAAGAAACCCATAAGGTCGTCTACTTCCAAGCTTACACCTGCGACTTCATTTCCAGTGGGAAGACCATACTTAAAACGGACAAATTTCTGGTTCGAACCATCTTTAACGTTTCCGGGAGCATTGACTACAGGCAGAAATACTGGCTCTCCGGCCGTATTGGTCTGCAGATTGGAGGTAACCTCTATCCTATAATCGTTAGCCAAAACTAGAACGAAAGAAATGTTCTTAATAAGCTTGTAATCCTTTGTGAGGTAGTTATGCTCGATATCATATTTGAGTGTTATCACCTCATCTCCGGCTGCTTCTAACAACCCTTCCGGGGTCAGTATACCCCCCTCGACAAAAGGTGCAATAGGTTCTCGTTTCCCATCGATCCATATCTCTTCCGAGTAAAGCAGAGCACCCTTCTCTCCGTCTTCCGGGGAATCATCAGAGAGTTTGATCTCAATCCACTGGACAAAACCTGTATTGCGTGGCCCGCTGAGAATGCCTTTAAGGGAGTTCGCGCCGAAGTCTGCAGCAGCATTCTCATGATGGGCATTGACATAGGTTACTCCCAATTTCACGGGCGCACCTACCTGAACTACGCCTCTGAAGCCGTAAAGGTTAGTAACATGGGTCATATCCTGCCCTGCCGCATATATGTCTGGCCTTGCAAATCCAGGTACACTTACCCGGCTGGCTAAAACAGTGAAGGCATACTTGTCTGTGAGAAAGTCCCACTGCAGACCGTTGAAGGCAGGCTTGGAGAAAGTCAGAGGGGTCAGGGTGGTTCTGATTTGATCGCCAACGGTTACGGCCGTATAAAACTGACCCTTCGAGGCAGAAGAGACAAGAACATTGCCGAACCAGGAGTTGTAATATGGGTGCTTGTACAACATGCTTCCGAATTGGGCAGGTTGATTCTGAGTCCAATCGACGATCTTCCACCCTTTTGTAATGTAGTTACCGTAGATGTCGTAATATCTCATCCCCTCCAGTTCAACCTCCGTATATCTTTCGTATCTGGTCTTAGCATAGTTGCTGTACTGCCATGGCTGCCACTTATATTGAAGATACAGCTCATGGGGAACATACCACTTCCTGAGCGAAGGTTCCAAGGCACCTATCACCGTACCAGGCCCTATGGGTGTAAGAGGGGTAACTCCGGTTCTGATTTGAGCGCCGGAGAAACTCACGCTGCTCAGCAGCACCCCCAAGATCAGAAGCGAAAGCTTAGTCACCTTTGACATAAGAGACTCCTTTTGGTTATAGTACGTTTTCTCGTCTCCGCAACCCTGATTGAAAATCCCGATGTCTCAAGTAGTTCTTTTCTCCCTTCTCACCAGATGGCAAAGTTAATTTCTCACAAAACATAGAAGGTTAAATCCCAAGACCAAGGCGCCAAAAACCCCAAGGCAGGGCAAAACGTAGAATCATCCGGTTGCTCACATTTGAGAACGGCTGTCCCTTTTTGTCGTGCAATAGAGGTCCGCGCCTTGTTTCTCTAGCACGGGTCAACCATTTGACAATGGAAAATATTTAGAACTTATACCCTATGGAGAGGCGATGAG
The DNA here is from genome assembly GCA_002049985.1 of Candidatus Latescibacteria bacterium 4484_181. Taxonomy (GTDB): domain Bacteria; phylum Latescibacterota; class MVCY01; order MVCY01; family MVCY01; genus MVCY01. The sequence continues at coordinate 2,594 of MVCY01000066.1, read as the reverse complement.
CCCCGCCTGTCTCGGTGAGCTGGGCATAGTAAATGTAGCTGTAATCAAACCTCAGCCCACCCACTTTATAACCTAAACCAAAGCTACCATGCCCCAATTCACCCTGTTCCTCCAAAGAATTCCAGTCTCCACCCAGTCTGAGGGAGAGCCCGGTAGCGGCTAAGCTTCTTTCGGTCCCCACCAGAAGTTTTCTTTTCCCATCGGTGTTCACAAACTCAGCAGAGACAACCATCATTGGGAAATGATATGCCAAGCCGAGGTGAATTTCCATGGGCAAGTCTCCCCCTAGGGAGGAGTCATGGGCGATATTAGGTTTATTGAGGTTCTTAACGAATGCGCCAATCGTAAGGTTCCACGCCGGAGACCACAGCAGTCCAGCATCGACACCGAAACTTGTCTTGGACAGAGAACTGCCTAAGGGGTCACCAGGTGCCAGCTCTGCATCCCAGCGCATAGCCTTAAGATTTGCCCCCAGTGCCATCCTCTCAAAGAGCTTGCGCGCATAGGAGAGAGTCACCGTATTCTCATCCCAGGCGTCGCTCATCAGGCTTTGCCACCCCAGCCCCACAGTACCCATTGCTCCCAGAGGCTGGACATAACCAAAGAGTCCTTGCGCTAAGTTGTCCCCTATGTTCGGGAAAAGCTTAGCATACATACTGGTGAGCTCTGGCCGAGATAGTCTGGCCAACCCTGAAGGGTTCAAAAATATGGCGTTGGCATCATCAGCCACGGAGACAAAGCTGCCACCCATAGAGGCCGGCCTTGCCCCCGCACCGATCTCCTCAAAGGCTGCCCAACCTTCCACACCGAAGAACATAAGGCAACAGATACTTACCAACAAAACACCCACTAATCTCTTCATCTTTTTTGCCCTCCTTTCTAACCGCAGTTATCCTGTTACTATTTCACCAAAATAATTGCTTGACTGGCTTCCCTGTTCCCTGCCTCGGCATCTACCCTAATCTGACAAATATAAACCCCAGGGGGATTGTCACCGCCATCCCAGGTTGCCTCCCACGAAGGTTGACCTTCCAAGGCAATCCTTCTGGCCCTCACCTCTTCTATCACCTCCCCTCCGAGATTGTAAATTAACACCTTAGGATCCTTCTTCACCTTTACCACACTGAATCTGATAACCACCTGGTCGTTCACACCGTCTTTGTTTGGTGTAATCACCTTCGGCTGAGCGGTGAAATTGACGATCAAGTCCTCGATCTTAGCTAACGAAGGCAACAGAACCGTGGTTGCCCCCCTTTCTGCAGGCTCAACTCTTTGCCACACCCCTGGTCGCCTCTGCAGCTTTCAGGAGAGGAATATCATAATGCACAGAGATTGAACTGAGAGATGGCGTTACCTCAGGGGCCTCAGATATGAACTTCACTCGCAGCTTCATATATCTTCGGGGACTGGGGGAGAGGAAAGAGCTGCCACTGGGATCCTCATATGGGCGGCTCCAAGGGCTCCAGTCGGCTCCAGGTTTATATATGACTATTTTGGGTCCCTCCTGGCCATATTTTTTAAGCCTCTCCCATTTCTTCTTGGTGATCTCCTTGCCACCTTTATCGTAGTAGTGTATCTCCTCTATGAGGGAATTCCCGGTAGTGGTCTTAATCACCAGCCTCGAGCCTGGAGGGGTGTCAGCTACCCAACTGATAGCAGTCACATTCTTAGCTTTTTTATCTCCAGCGATCTCGCCCAAGTCGATTATCGGCGATTCCAGCACAACCTCGGCAGGATAACCCTCACCATAGATGGGCATCTCAACGATGTGGGCACCGCCCCCTCCTCTGGAACGCTTGTTACCTGTCCCGTGTGCATGGCGGAAGAACACATAGCGTACGCGCCGCTTTGGGAATTTATGCATAAAGAAATAGCGATGGGGCTCGGCCATATTGTCCACGTCCACTATCTGCTCAAAATCCCTTCCCCCCATCTCTGGTACTTCGGACACCCCGCCAGGATTTAGTGAACCATCCGACACTTTTATAATATAGCCCTGAATCCAACTTACTATATTGGGAGAATTACCAGCCCATGCCCGGGGCTGGCCCAAAAAGACTATTGTATCTACCCAAAAGGTGGCCCCCAGATCCCAGACGAAATAGGCCCCTCCGGGTTTCCAATCCCAGTCGGTTAGGATCTTCATGTCAAAAAAGTCTGTCATGCCACCGTCAAAGAGGGTGGGCACATTTATGCCGGCCCCTGTTACCCACCATCCTCCACGTTTCAGCGTGCCCAGAGCTATATTGTCCCCGTAGGCAGGTACCTGTATCTCAGCTAAAGCAGCGTTCTCATTTTTGGAATTCAGCACTATCCTGATATACTGCACAGGCATATACTCAAATTGCTCCTCCCAATACTCGCCATATTTTGTAGTATCTTCTATAGCATGCTTACGATACATAATCTCGAGTATCCGGAAAGATCAGCCGTATTGTATCTGCCAGCACTACCCGCCCCAGATCCACCTCGATAAACCAATCCTGAAGATCGTCTTTGGGGTCGTTAACATCCCCGTCCAAGATATTGGGGGCATCCTTCAGATTTGACCCTGCGGTTTTGATCCCCCCTCTCAGCTCTTCTTTGCCCTTGGC